>DAOORG010000038.1:3405-14841 GCA_035389165.1 Chitinophagales bacterium | reverse complement strand
CAGCACATTCTTCTAATTCACTTTTATAAACAGGTTCACTTTCCATCAATGCTTTTCCCATGGAAATCCATTGTGCACCTTGTCCGGGAAAAACAAAAACGGTTTTTATTTTTTCTTTAGAATCGAATTTCTTTTTGCTTATGTAATTAGAATTCTCAGAAAAATCTTTTAACTTTTCAATCAACTCTTCTTTAGTAGTTGCTACAAAGGTTTCGCGCAAATCAAAATGTGCACGACGCAAAGCAGCCATCGCGCAAATATCCTCTATTGTATGTTCGCTATTTTCTATAAAATCAGCATATGTATTTGCCAAATCTAGTAATGCCTGTTCACTTTTAGCAGACAATGGCAACACAAAAATATCTTTGCGCAGTTTTTGTTTTTGCTGAGGAAACGGATTTTCCGGCACATCGCCAATTATTATGTGTGCGTTAGAACCTGTTGCGCCAAAACCACTCACACCAGCATAACGAATTTTTCCATTTTCACGTTTCCAAGCTATATTGTCTTTCGCAACAACTATCGGAATTGCATTCCAGTCTATCAGTGAGTTTGGTGTGTGAAAGTGAATAGATTTTGGAATAATATCGTGTTGTAATGCGGCAATTACTTTAAACATACTTGCCATTCCGGCATTGCATTCCATGTGACCGATATTGGATTTTATGGCACCAATATATAATGGTTTATCTTTCGTTCTGAAATTTTTATAGGCTAATAAAATGCCATTTATTTCTACAGGATCGCCAACTTTTGTTCCGGTTCCATGCGCTTCAATGTAATCGATATCTGTTGGTTGCAGTTGTGCATTTTTTAAAGCAGCTGCATGCATTAAACCTTGTGCTGCAGTACTTGGCGCAGTTAAGCGTTTGCTTTTTCCATCCTGATTTACAGCTGAACCTTTGATAATGGCCAAAATATTATCGCCGTCTTTTTGTGCATCACTCAATCTTTTTATAATCATAGCGCACACACCTTCTGAGCGAATGTAGCCATTGGCTGCATCATCAAATGATTTGCAACGAGCTTCTGGTGATAAGGCACCTAATCTGCAAAAATTCAGAGATTGGTCTGGTTCAGAAATGATACTTGCCGCACCTACGACTGCAATTTTACAATCTTTATTTCGCAGTGCCTGCATGGCAACATGTGTGCATGTTAATGCAGAAGAGCACGCCGTATCGAT
Organism: Chitinophagales bacterium; assembly: GCA_035389165.1. Lineage (GTDB taxonomy): Bacteria > Bacteroidota > Bacteroidia > Chitinophagales > JADIYW01 > JADJSS01. The sequence continues at coordinate 13,655 of DAOORG010000038.1, read as the reverse complement.
GGTCATGCATGGTCCGCGCAAACCCATCGTATATGAAATTCTGCCTGATGCGCCTGTTGGTCCTGTGCCTGTATAGCAATAACCGGAAATTAATTTATAATCTTTAGAGCGAATTTGTCTGGCTTCATAATCAACATTATCAATGCCAATAAACACACCTGTATCAGAACCAACTAAAGAATTTACATCGATGCCTGCGTTTTCAAAAGCTTCGTGAGTAACTTCTAAGAGCATGCGTTGTTGCGGATCAGTGCTTTCTAATTCTATTGGTGAAATATTGAAGAAAGGTCCATCTAAATATTCGATATCTTCAATAAATCCACCTTCTTTAATGTATAGTTTTCCCGGTGCATTTGGATCTGGATCAAACAGTGCATCTTTGTCCCAACGGTTGGCAGGAATTTCTTCAATACAATCAATCCCATTTACTAAAACATTCCATAAATCACCGGCATTTTTTATTTTGCCCGGTAAGCGCATCGCCATACCTACTATTGCGATAGGTTCTGTATGAATTGATTTTTCCTGTTCTAATTGATGTATTGTTTCAGCAAGCTGACGTTGTATTTCTTCTAACTGGAGTTTGTAAGATTCAATATCTTCCATTGTACATTTACTTAAAAGGATAATGAGGTAACTTAAAGTTACATATTCTCAGGATAAACGACAAAAATTTATTCAGCAGTGGCAGCAGCCAGTTTTGCGGCTTTGATTTTATCTTCTTCTCTGCCGTCATTGATTGCTTTCTGGATGAGCAATGGTATTATGATTAATATCAAACTAACAGCAAATCCAATAGCCGCAAACAATAATTTACTTTTATGTTTGGGTGATGTAGAAAACATTGGGTCATCTATAACACGCACAATATTATTTTGGGGCACCATACCTGCTTTAGCATTTTCTTTAGATGTAGTTGCATCATTATACATCACACCGAGTGTTGCCAGTTCCTGCATAATTTTTTGCTGGTCTACCGTTTCAATTCTTTTCTTGTTAAAAATATTCTGGTCTTGCGACTGAGCAATCATTCTTTGTCGGTAAGCAATTTCTCTGGAAATTGAATCCAAACGCTTGGTTACACTACTGAGTGATGTTGTAGCATTTTCCAATTGTTTGGTTTGGTAGAACTTTACGGTATTATTCAACAATGTAGAACCTAAAATTCTGGATACATCATAATCTGGTGTTTCAATTTCTGCTCTGATGACACCTGATGTTAAATCGTATTCAGCCACCATTAATCCGCCAAAATAATCATCATACATCATTCCTAAAAAATCCATTTCCATCTTACTCAAATCATTTATTGAGTTAGCACGAAATTTAAAATCTTTAAGTAACGAATCTTTTTCAAAGCCATCATTATATTTAAAAGCGCTAAAATAGAAATTGGCTAGTTTATCTGTCTTACCATTTATTTCAACATCCGTAAGCATGGAATTGAGGAAAACATATCTGGACGTAAATATTCCGGTTAATACATCATTTGATGAACCACCTGCAAAAGAGACACCCATCATTGACATGATACCGCCCATCGCACTGGTTCTGGAGTCTACTGCATTGAATGAAATATTGGCTACATATGCCGGTGGTGATAATTTTGCGAAATAATAACCGCCTGCCGTTAATGCTGCGACACCTACAATAGAAATGTACCATTTCTTCAACAAATAGACGAAGTAACTCCTGAATGATTCAAGAACATCGACTAACCTTATATCTTCTTCAGAAAATTGCTGTTGCATGTGTAATTACTGTTTCAAAACAAAAATCAATGTTAAAGTGGTTGCGATGGATGTAATCGCCGCAATGACACTTGGTAAAACGATGTTCCAATTCAATGCTGATTCCGGACCTTTTGGTGGTTTTGGTGCTTTTTGTTTCATGTCTACTGTAATCAAAGCACCTTCATTATCTACGGTAGGATAATTTTTTATACCAATAAAAGAACGTGTATAATCTACCTTTCTGTTTGGATAAATAACTAAGGTAGATTTTTTCTTCGCTCCTTTTTTGAAACCACCACCGTAGTGTTTTACGTACCAACGCGCACTTTTTCCTGCAACGAATTTTCCGTTTATCGTTTGCGTGCTGTCCATATTTGGATAACGTATTGCTCCTTTTATACTTACTAATTGGTTAACAGTAGGAATTTCAATGATATCACCATTTTTCAGAATTAAATTTGCTCTGGATGCCGTGTCTCCAAAAGCATCTTTTAAATGAAAAATAGTTTGATTTAATCCATTATCCGGTCTTGTTAATCTTGCATTTTTAATAAATGCATAAGGTGTTAATCCACCGGCTCTTTCAATAACATCTAAAACTTTTTCATTCTTATCAAGTATTGGATAGATACCAGGATACTTCACTTCACCTTTCAGTGTAATTGACATTTGCTCATCAAATCCGTATATTTTTCTCACATACACTCTGTCCATGGGTGCTAAAGGAAATGCTTTAGATACATCATCTATTTCCAGATTTGGTCCAATAGTGATTGTCTGTACTACGACTCTTTGCGGTGTGAATTTTTGTTCCGCGCTGGAATCAATATTCATAATTCGGGAAATCTCAATTTTTGAATTTGCAGCTTCCTTTTTAAGTCCACCTGCATAAAACAATAAATCATTTAAATTAATTCCATCTGTGAACTCCTGAATAGTTGGTTTAATTACAGAACCGTCAATAGAAATAAAGAATTTTTCAAGGAATTCATCTTTAGAAAACAACTGAATTTGATCACTGCGTTTAAGCAATAAATTATCAGGTGAACTTTCATCAATTAGAATATTTTTTAGCGAGAATTTCTGGTTAACAAATGTATTATCATCTAACTTTCTTTTGATGTACGCTCTTTCCAGGTAAGTCTCCAATCTAATGCCACCGGCAGCTTTTATGATGTCGGATACACGGAATCCTTCCTTCAATTCATATCTTCCGGGATAGCGCAAAGGACCGCTGATATTTACAAAATTTTCTATCCCGCCTGGAATATTTGCAATATTGACGATATCGCCATCTTTCAACTCAAAGTTTGAGTTGGAACCCAAGATTTGCTCGTAATTAACATCAATAATTTGTGCTTTGTCATTATTAATTCTGGTAACTTGTATCAGTTTAACATAAGCATCTGGTGCAAACCCACCGGCAAATGTTACTAACTCGTTTAAATTTTCACCTTTTAGTAATTCATATTTAGCAGGTCGGCGAACCGCACCACTAATTTTTATCAACTTGCTTTGTGTTGACACATAAATAAAATCGCCTTTTTGCAAGAAGAAATTTTCTACCAATAACGGATTGAACAAAAACTCATACACGTCAAATCGTTTAATGGTTTTTCCGTCTCTGCGCACTTGAATATCACGCACACTTCCGATATCAGTTATGCCATTTGCTGCATTTATAGCATTATAAACAGAGTTTATAGCCGGAATTTGATACGTACCGGGTGCCTTTACTTCACCAACGATATTTACATCAATGGTTCTGGCATAATTTAATGTTATTTCGTATTTAGTGTTGGCAGGATTTATAAAAGTTGCCAGTCGTTTTCCAATTTGAGCCTTTACCGCACCAAACGTCAACCCTTTAACATAAATACGTCCGAATTCTGGGATTTGAATAAAACCATCATCATTCACCTTGAAATTATTATTATAGTCAGCATAACCCCAAACGGCTATACTAATTTCGTCACCTACATCAAGAATATAAGAATCAGGAGCTTTGGAATCTGAAGATTTTGAAAACAAGGCTAATCTACCCGAACCAAAGAAATCATGACCGAAAATTTCGTTGGGCTTGATATCATTATTTGGATTGGCAATTTTATCCATTCTTTCCATCATAATTTGCATGGAATCTTGTCTGACTCTCATTTCCAAAACCGTTTGCAACATATCTTGCATCGGACTTGATTGATCAGCACCGGCACCGGTTGCATCTGATTTTGCTTTCAAATACTTTTGAACAGCATTTGGATCCAAGCCTAATAATTGCAATTGAGAAAGATTGGCAGTAGATGTTGGACTGCCTGAATTGAATGCTTGTAACTGCTTCGCAGCATTAGCAGCTGCAGCTGTAATAGAGGTACCCGTCATCGCTCCGGAAAAATTACCGAAATTTTGAGGATAAACTACGAATACTGAGCATAATAAAAAACACAGCGTAACTAATTTTTTCATTATAGTGGGTTGTTGAATTGACAAAGGTAATAAACTAAGTCTTAATTATATAGTGAAATGTTTATTAAGCATTTATATACTTTCTTAAATTTTGTTATAATTTAAATTGCCTGATTGTTTATTTCAATAAACTGCAAATCAGCGCCTAATTCTGAATTTTAGTTTAATTTATTATAGTTTTGTGGTTTACAAATTCATTTTTTTAATCCAAACGTAATGCAAACGAATGATTTTTCAGATACCATTGTTGCGCTTTCAACACCGCCCGGTGTTGGAGCAATTGGAGTAATCAGGTTGTCCGGAAACAAAGCGGTACAAATTGTTAATGATGTATTTAAAGGCAAAAATCTTTTAAATCAACCTTCACACACAATTCATCTTGGCAATATAATTGATAATAATCAAATAATTGATGAAGTGTTGGTTAGTTTATTCCTTGCGCCTTCTTCTTACACCAAAGAAAATGTGGTTGAAATATCTTGCCATGGTTCACCCTATATTCTTCAGAAAATAATTGAATTGTTACTAAAAAATGGTGCAAGATTGGCAAAACCCGGCGAATTTACGATGCGTGCTTTCTTAAACGGACGATTTGATTTGTCTCAGGCAGAAGCAGTGGCAGACTTAATTGCTGCTGAAACTGAAACACAACAAACGCTTGCCATCAAACAAATGCGAGGCGGCTTTACCAACGATTTAAAATCATTAAGAGAAAAGTTAATCCATTTTGCCTCTATGATTGAGTTAGAGCTGGATTTTGGTGAAGAAGACGTGGAATTTGCGAACAGAGATGAGCTTAAAGAACTGATTATTGAATTACAGCAAAATATCGGCACTTTATTAATTTCTTTTAAATTTGGCAATGTTGTAAAAAACGGCATTACCACTGTACTTGCCGGAAGACCAAATGCCGGAAAATCAACCTTGTTAAACGCTTTATTAAATGAGGAACGTGCAATTGTTTCAGAAATTGCAGGCACTACGCGTGATGTTATTGAAGAAAAAATAGTCATAAATGGACTGATGTTCCGTTTAATAGATACGGCAGGAATCAGAGAAGCAACTGATATAATTGAAAAGATAGGCGTTCAAAAAACCTACGAGCAAATTGCCAATGCATCTATATTACTGTATATTTTTGATGCCAATGAATCTTCTGAATTGGTGGTAATTGAAGATATTGAAAAGCTAAAACGTGAAAATCTGGAAATTATCTTAGTCGCAAACAAAGCAGATTTATGTCATGAACACCAATTGGGTATGCTCAACTATTCAATCACAGAACTTTATGGTTATGACTTACCTATATTTGAAATAAGTGCATTGAATAAACAGAACCTCGAAAGCCTGAAAGAATATATCGTTGCTGTGGCATCAGATGGCAAAACATCCTCAGAACAAACGATTGTAACCAATGTAAGACATTTTCAGTCTTTGCAAAATACCAACATGGCCTTGCAACATGCTTTAGATAGCCTGAATAACAAAAATACCGGTGATTTACTAGCACAGGACATCCGGCACGCATTGCATGCTTTAGGAGAAATTACCGGAGAAATTACGACAGACGATTTACTAGATAATATTTTTTCTAAGTTTTGTATCGGAAAGTAACTGTATTTGTGAAGACTGTGTGAACAAAAATCAACATATGCAATTTCGTTGCAATAAAAAATGTAATTTTTCGTTTAAAACTCTACAATAAATCAAAAATTAGGCTATTTTTACGCTTTCATTAAAACTTTAAATCAACATCTTTTTAAACTTAAATTTACAAATTATGGCACAAGCACAAACAAAAAAGAATTCAGGTGGATTAGGCGCTGGAATAGTTGTACTCATCGCAGTAATCATTTGCAATGTTATTTTCTACACTGTATTCAAAGGTCAGGTACAGGAAAAAGGAGAACAAAACGTATTAGGACTAATGTATAAAGGTGGTTTTGTCGTACCATTCCTAATGGCGATTTTCGTTACTTGTATCACATTTGCCATCGAACGTTTATTGACTATCGCAAAAGCTGCTGGTACTGGTTCATTAGAAACATTCTTACAGTCTATAAAATCAAAATTAAGCAGCAATGACATTAACAGTGCTTTGGCTGAATGTAACAAACAAAAAGGTGCAGTAGCAAATGTTGTTCAGGCAGGCTTACACAAATATGCTGAAATGGAAAAAAACACTGAATTGGAAGGTGAACAAAAAATACTTAATATTCAGAAAGAAGTAGAAGAAGCTACAGCTTTAGAATTACCGGCTTTGGAAAAAAACATGTGGATATTAGCTACTATTTCTTCTGTTGGTACATTAATCGCATTATTAGGAACGGTAATCGGTATGATTAAAGCATTCAAAGGCTTATCTGGTGCTGGTGGATCTGATCCAGAAAAATTAGCAGAAGGTATCTCTGAAGCGTTAATCAATACAGCGTTAGGTATCTTTACATCTGCTTTGGCAATTATTTTCTACAACTTATGTACTCAAAAAATCGATAAATTAACGTATGCTATCGATGAATTAGGATACACAATTGCACAAACTTTTGCAGGTCGTAAACATTAATAACTAACGTTAAATAACAAGAAAATGCCTAAATTTAAAGTAAAACGTAGTAGCACCTGGGTCGATATGACTGCCATGTGTGATGTTTCATTCTTGTTGCTATCCTTTTTTATCTTAACGGCTAAGTTTAAACCAACTGAAGTTGTACCCATCAAATCACCAACTTCCAGAGCATCTGAAGAAGTGAAAGAAGATATGGTTACATTTACTGTTGATGCAGACGGAAAGACCTACATGTCTATTGGAAAACCTGAACGCAAAGTTCAGATATTAGAAAAATTCTTTTCACTGAACAAAGATAAATATCCAGGTATTCCCATTACAGACCAAACCAAAAAACTATTTACCAAACTGGAAATTTTCGGTACACCGGTAAATCAATTACCATCGGTAGTTACAAAAAGTTCAACCGATTTAATTGAGTTACAAAGAAGTGGCGAATTAAAAGGTATTCCAACGGATTCCACCGATAATCAGTTAGGTGACTGGATAATGGCAATCAGATATGTATATGCTGAACAGGAAAACAACGATCAGCCACCAATAGCAATAAAAGGAGATCAGGAAACGAACATTAAAGGAGTCAAAAGAGTAATTGAGATCCTCAAAGAAAAAGATGTAAATAAATACAAATTAATCACCACACTTGAAGGAAAAGTTGATTAACTAAAAATATAGAATTGTATGGCAGATATAGAAAGTTCGTCCGGCGGAGGGCATGGCAAGCATAAAGGCGGTGTCCGTTCCAAAAAAATGTCAACTCGAGTTGACTTAACACCCATGGTGGATCTGGCATTCTTATTGATTTCATTTTTCATGCTTACCACTTCTTTAAATAAGTCGGTGGCAATGAATTTATCAATGCCTAAAAAAGATAAAGATGCACCTCCAACAGAAGTAAAAGAATCAAAAGTACTCAACCTGATCGCAGACAAAGATGATATCTTATGGTATTATCCCGGAACTACTGTAGCTGGTTTAAAAAAAGTAGATTATTCTCCTGAAGGAATCAGAGATGTTATCCTGAAAAAACAAAAAGAAGTGAAAACACAACACGGACTGGACGAAAAAGGCGACAGTCAGTTAATTGTTCTCATAAAGATGACAGACGATGCCAATTATAAAAACATGGTTGACATTTTAGATGAAATGGATATCACCAAAACCAAAGTCTATGCGATTCAAGACATTCACCCGCTTGAAATTGAGGCAATGGCCAACGGTGGTAATGCAAAAACTTCTGACTAATTAAAATCTAATCTGATTATGAGTAACATAGATTATAAAAATGCATCGTGGGACGATATGGTATTTGAGAACCAGAATAAAGAGTATGGTGCTTACGTTCTTCGAAAACTTGTCAATAAAAATACCTTAAAAGGTTTTCTCTATACCATGAGCGGGTTTCTGGTATTGATGCTACTTTTAAAATTAAATATTTTTTCTAACATTGGAAAAAATGAGAAAGTAGTGGACCTCGAAATGACGGATGTTATTTTAGAGGAAACACCGCCACCGGTAGAAGCTGCACCACCACCACCACCACCGCCACCGCCGCCACCAGTGCGTCCAACGGTTAAGTTTGTGGAAATGATAGCAAAGAAAGATGAAGAAGTAGCCGAAGAAAAAGTAACTAAAGTAGAAGAAACTAAAGAAATAGCTATTTCAACAGTTACACAGGAAGGCGATAAAGAAGCTAAAGCAATTATTACAGAAGAAAAAGGTACAGGTCCGGTAGCACAACCAGAACCTGAAGCTCCAAAAGAACCTGAAATTTTTGACAGAGCAGAAGTAATGCCTGGTTATCCGGGTGGCGTTCCTGAGTTAATGAAATTTTTACAAAAAAATATCCGTTATCCGTCATTAGCTCGTGAAAACGGATTGGAAGGAAAAGTAATTGTAAAATTTTATGTTGATACCGATGGTACCGTAAGAGAACCAACGGTATTAAAAGATGGTGTTGGCGGTGGCTGCGGAGACGAAGCTATCCGTGTGGTAAAAGCAATGCCAAAATGGACACCTGGCTCACAGCGTGGAAAACCCGTTAAAGTATTTTATACATTGCCGGTTACCTTTAAATTACAATAACAACAAACACATACAAAAAATCCTCAACCTACACGTTGAGGATTTTTTTTTGTACAACAAACTCAATAAACCGATGATTTATACGTTTTACTAAAAACAAACAGTATGAATCTCTATCAAAATTATTCTTTCGATGATATCATATTTGAAGGAAGAAACAAAGAGTATGGCGCATATGTATTACGCTCAGAATCTGACAAAAACACCACTAAAGCTTTTATAGGTACGCTGTTACTGGTGAGCCTTTTGCTTATCTTTTTCAATACTTTTTATGCAGATAAGGCCAGCGTTGTTATCAACAAAATAATTGTTGAAACTACAGATATTCCGCAACTTATCATTGAACCGAAAAAGCCGGCAATAACAATTCCGCCGGCAAGCATCCTGCCTCCTAAAACAATAGACTTCCGCGAAGTGAAACCGGTAGCGGATAATACAGCACCAACGACCGTTGCACCAACCCGACAAGATGCCATACAAGATGCTGCTGTGGCTACCGTTACGCAAACTAACAGCTTAGAAGTTACTACTGCAACGTCTACTTCTTCAACGGCAACAGAAACCACCAATTCAGTATTGGAAACAGAGACACCGGTAACCAATACTATCTTAAATATATCTGAGGTGCTTCCCGAATTTACAGGCGGTCAGGCTGCCCTGATGGCTTTTTTAAAGAAAAATATTCGTCCATATGATACTGATATAGAAAGAGGCATCAGCGGCAAAGTATTTATTCGATTTTATATTGATAAAAATGGGTTTGTACAAAATCCAACGGTACTGAAAGATAATGTGGGCGGCAGATGTGCCGAAGCTGCGCTGATAGCAATAAAGAAAATGCCGCGCTGGAAACCAGGCATGCAAAATGGTGTACCTGTAAATGTTTACTATACCTTACCTGTTACATTTAACTTTGAAGCATATTGAAAAATAGCGCCATATGAATGGTATTTAAATATTGAAAGCTACTCAGGATTGATTATTTTTACACCATGAATGCTTTCAAAAATCCGGGATTTTTATTGAGAATTGCTATTGCTATCGGATATATCATTATGGGTATCATCCTTTTAATCAACTACAAGGAAATGCAGTTGTTAAGCAAAGAATGGAATCTCGCATTAGGAGCATTGCTTACCGCATATGGAGTATTCAGAGCATTCAGAGCAATTCAATTATACAAAAACAATGAAGAGTAAATTTACGTGCATGGCAGTTGCCATGCTTTTGTTATTTTCGTGCAATACATCTGTTGATGAATCCAATAAATCAGATTGGAAAAAAGGGAAAGCTGTCATCGCTGCCGACGAAAATCTGCGTCCGTTATTGCTTCAGTTTAAACAAATTTTTGAAAATGAATATCCGGAAGCTCAAATAGATTTTAATTTTCAGGCGAATGACAG
>DAOORG010000038.1:0-3305 GCA_035389165.1 Chitinophagales bacterium | reverse complement strand
ATTATGTCAGGATAAAAAACAATGCCATTGGCTTTATTCCATATTCCTCAATAAGCGACCGAGATAATAAAAAAGTAGTTTCAACGCTGAATTCAATAAAATTAATGGATGTAAAATGGAATGACACCACCTATTCAATTTCTCAACAAGCTATCGCCAAAGAACATTATCCACTATGGCAACCGCTTAATTTCCTGCTTAGCGGAAATCAGGAGCCTGTGACAGAGGCATTTATGAATTTTCTGCAGAAAGGCAAAGCGTCGAAAATTCTGCTAAAAGCGGGTTTGGTTCCGGCAAATATGCCAATTAGAGAATACATCATCACAGATACCCTACCGGTGAGCAACTAAGCATTTTTATAAAAATTCTTTTAAAAAACATGGAAAGCACAACCTTTACAATAATGATATGTTAACGTTTTATCTCCAATCTTTTTGTATTTTTAAACCGTTCAAATTTAAGATATGTCAGAAAATAAAATCACCATTACACTAGAAGGAAAAACTACAGAATGTCCAGTTTTAGTAGGTACAGAGAATGAATACGCTATCAATATCGATAAATTAAGAGAAGATACAGGCTTTGTAACACTTGATTTCGGTTATAAAAACACCGGTGCTACCACCAGCAAAATCACCTTTTTGGATGGTGAGTTAGGTATTCTTCGTTATCGTGGGTATGAAATTGCCGACTTAGCTGAAAAATCAAACTTTACAGAAGTTGCATATTTATTGTTGTATGGTGAATTACCAAATGCAACACAATTAGCCGATTTCAATCAAAAATTAAAAGATAATTCTGATGTACCGGCAGAAGTTGCTGCCATCTTGAAAGCATTACCAAAAGGCACGCATCCAATGGCGCAGTTAGCTGCTGTAACGGTTGTTTTATCAGGTGTCTACAAAGACGGTGCAAAATTAAGCGATGAAAATTACATTAATATCTTAGCAAAATTCCCTGTGTTGGTGGCAATGGTTATTCGCAACTCACAAGGATTGGATTTTGTACCAAACGATAAAAATCTGGATTATGTAGCCAACTTCCTGCAAATGGCATTTGGCAAACCAGCTTCAAATGTATTGATTGATGCTATGGATAAATTACTCATCTTACATGCAGATCACGAGCAAAACTGCTCTACGTCTACAGTTAGAATGGTTGGTTCTTCCAACGCAAATGTGTATGCATCTGTTAGTGCCGGCATTAGCGCACTTTGGGGTCCTTTACACGGTGGCGCTAACCAGGCAGTTTTAGAACAATTAGAAGCTATTGAAAAAGATGGTGGCGACACAGCAAAATTTGTGGCGATGGCAAAAGATAAAGCTTCCGGTTTTAGATTGATGGGTTTTGGACACAGAGTATACAAAAATTTTGATCCAAGAGCAAAAATTCTGAAAAAAGCATGCGATGAAGTGTTAGATGATTTAGGCGTTACCGATAAAAAATTAACGATTGCTGTAGAATTGGAGCAGGCTGCTTTGAACGATGACTATTTCGTATCCAGAAAACTATATCCAAACGTTGACTTTTATTCCGGATTGATTTATCAGGCATTAGGATTCCCGACAGACAGTTTCACCACCTTGTTTGCCTTAGGCAGATTACCGGGTTGGGTTGCTCAATGGAAAGAATTGAAAGAAAACAAAGAACCAATCGGAAGACCGCGTCAAATCTATTTAGGAGCAACTGTTCGTCCGTATACGGAGTTGAGTGAAAGATAATGCTAAAGATGATTTGAATCATCTTTTCATGTTCTGATTAGCTGTAAATTTGTACTATTAATGAAAGCACTTGGTGCCATATTATTTTCTGTTTTTTTCCTGCTTACTACTATGCAGGAAGCCACTTTCTTGTTTTTATACAAACTGAATGAAAAGGCGATTACAGAGAAATATTGCGTAAATAAAGCCAAGCCAATGGAGCATTGTAATGGAAAATGTCACTTAAACAAAACCATTGCAAAAGCAGAAACAGAAACGACACAAAATCCTTTTTCTGTATTAAATTTGAAAGTAAAGGAAGTAGAAATTTACATGCAGCAATTTTATCAGCTGCATGAAGTTTGCAATACAACTAATATATCCTTTGCCGGATATGGCAGAAATTTTAACGCTCACTTATTAGACGGTGTTTCTTCAGCACCTGTAAAACCACCAACCGTTTTAGGATAAACAACCTAACCCTGATGGGTATTAGGCAAAAACAAAAGTCCCTTTAGGGATTTAGGGTTCAATCTAAAACAATATCAATGTATAAATTCATAATAACGGTTATCTGTTGTTATGTTCAGGTTGTCTATGCATGTGATTTTTGTGGATGTTCTCCGTCTGTGATGAACAGTGATTTACTTTCATTACAACCGCAGTCGTCCATTGGAATCAACAGCAATTACAAAGGATATAAATACCTGAGCAACGAAAACGGATTATTAAAATCTCATATGGTAAGCAACAACCTGATGGTTGCTTATGCACCTAAAAACTGGGTGGAACTGCGTGTAAATTTACCGCTTATCTGGATGATGAATCAATATTCCGGTGTCAAAGACAACACATTTGGCATTGGAGATATGAGTTTGCTTTCCAATTTTAAAGTCGTAAACAGATCACCTATAGGAACCAACAGAAAAGTCGGACATACACTTTTGCTCGGTTTTGGTTTGGAATTTCCAACCGGAAAAAATCAGGTTTCTGATGATGTGCAGTTGCAAAATTTCACTTTAGGTTCCAAGAGTATGGATTTTCTTTTCTCCGGTGTTTACAGCATGAGTTACCGCAAATGGAATGTTATTGGCGCAGGTTTGGTAAAAATAAATACCGAAAATAAAGACAAAGTACGTTATGGACATCTGTATTCCATTCAGGCAGGTACTGCTTACACGCATACCTTTAAAAAGTGTCAGTTATTGCCAAATATGGGATTGCGTGCTGAGATACAGCAGAAAAACCTACATAACCGAATTATACAAAAATTCACCGGTAGCTATGCATTATTTATACAATATGGCGCTGATTTGAACATAAAGAACTTTAATATGGGTGTTCAAATACAACATCCGCTCGTGCAGAATACCGCTTTCAATTCCATTAAACAGCAAAGTAACTTTTCTTTTAAAGTTGCATATATTATTAAAAAGAAAGTAAAAGTGGCTGCTACTGAAAATGAACTTTCAGAAAATAAAAATTAAAAATTAAAAAAATTAAAATGATAAAGAAAACAGTATTCATCGCTTTATTAGCTCTTGGAGCCATTGCATGTAAAAAAGTAGACGATTCCGAAAATCCGGTTATCACTATCTTTACACC
>DAOORG010000037.1:0-15219 GCA_035389165.1 Chitinophagales bacterium | reverse complement strand
TTCTACATTGATTTTTTTCATTGGTGTGAATTCCGCTTCCGGTGTGCCGGTAAGTTTTATTCGGTTGACATCGCCTTTATTAAAAGAAACAGTGATAAACGCAGACGTTGATTTGTTGGCACCATTATAGGCATCATTGTCCTTAATGAAATAAATACTTTCTGCATTGCCGTCTACATCTACCTTGTCAATTTCTTTGTTTGCAATTAACGCTTGCATAAACTTGCCTTTTATCTGGTTGTAAATTTCTTTGTCTTGCAAGTTTACGATAAATGCATTACCGAAAATATCCACTCGATTGATTTCATTATTCTTATTGTACAGATAAATGGAATCGCCTGTAATTTGTGTAGAATCCATCCATAAAATAGGGTTGATGTAGAGTTTGAAAATAGAATCCTGTTCTGAATAATACATCGAATCCGCGTTGGCACTCATTTCGCCTTGTATCATTTTCATGTGATACCATGCTTTGATTATTTTTACAGAATCATTGCTGCTGATAGAATCATTCAGCAGTACAGAATCTTCAACAGCAATTTTAAAAGTCAGCAAGGTATCTGCACTTAAAAACATCGTATCTTTTTCATTTTCCGATACGGTAATCATCAACGGATCTTTGTAGGCTTTTACGTACGATTTGTTTTCATCAGAATAAATGTAATTGCTCAAAATGGTGGTGCGTTCCGAGCTGTCGCTATACACTACATTGCCTTCTGCAACGGATATCTTAGATTTATTATCAAAGTTGATAGATTCTGCTTTTACAGAAGCATCGCCTTTTTTTATTTCCGCATTTTTTCCAAAGAAAGCTCTTTCCAGTTTTGAATCGTAGTAACCGCTGTTGGTTACAATGATGTTACTGTCTTTGTCAATAATCGTTGTTTTGGTAATGAAGTAAGCTATTTCTTTGTCCGTGTTGTAGCGCATCGAATCGGCATAAATGGTTCTTTCCGGATTTTTCAAAACCACATCGCCATAAAACATTGCTTCACTTTTTTGATGATAATAATAGCCGATGGCACTGGTGATGACCGTTTCCTTATTCACAATTCTTCCGCCACTCATATAGTTTCCGACATCCGTTTCCGTATTGTAGTTCAATTCAGGTGCCGTCAAAATCATACTTTTATCGCGCATAGAACACATGCCTGTCAGACGACCTAATTTCTGGTCGCCGAAATATTCCAGAAAATTTCCCCAAACATCTACGCTGTCACTTTTTTCGATATGTACTTGTTTCCCGTATGCGGTCATGTAATTGGCATCAATATCAATAATGGCACTGTCGCAATACATTACTGCATTGTCGTGTTTTAATTTTACATGTCCAATCAGTTTTCGGTATTTTCCCAGTTCTTTTGTTTCGTACAACAAAGAATCAGATTTCAGAATTTCTATTTTCTTTTTTTGAGATGTATCTCTTGGTGGTGGCGGAAAGTAGATGGATTTTTGTGCCACAGCATTAGAAAATATCAAACAGCAATACAAAAAGAAACAGATTTTTAATCCTGTTTTTTTTGATGTGGTATGATATACTTTATTTGCTTTCAATATCTATAAATAAAATAGCCATTGTTAGATACAATGGCTAAGTTAGTATTTTTAATTTCATTACAACATACTGTTGACGCACTACTTATTTTATCTTTTTCGCAGCTTTCGGATTGTTTTCTAAAAACTGTTGTAAAGAGGTATCCGCAACGGAATATGTTTTTGTTCTGTCTATTAAAGACAAGCTGATATATTTTTTAGGATTTGCTTTTAAGTCTGTTAAAACGGCATTCAATGATTGAATAGTTTTAGTGATGTCATTATACGCACCATCTTCTTTCAGCAATTTGGAAATAGAGCCGTCACCATCATTTATTAACGACAACGTTTTCTTAAGTTGTTCCAATGTTCCTTTCGCACTTTCTATAGTAGGTGCTAAATCCAATGTTGCAATTTTTCCGGAAAACGTCTGGAAATTAGTCAAAATGGAATCCAGTTTTCCGGATTCAGCAGTCAGCCTGCTAACGTTTGCCATGATGGCATCAATATTTGCTTTGTTATCTGATAAAGTACCGTTTAAGGTAGTAATCATTTTGTCTGCATTTGCAGCCAGTTTATTTACAGATTGTAGTGTAACGCTTAAATCACCCACCGCTTTTTTTAATAAGCTATTTTCACCGGAACCTAATTGTGTATTTAAATTAGACGCCAAAGCCTGAAAAGAACCTAGTGTGCTGTCTAATCTTGGTTTTAATTGTGCAATTAAATCAACGCCTTGGTCAATAGAGTTTCCTTTAACAATGCAAGCCAGTGTATCTGTATCTTTTGCTTCACCGCCACTTTTACCACGCAATAAACCAACACCCATTTTTCCCAACATATCTAATGCATAGATAATAAATTTACTGTCTTCCGGAATTACTACATCATTGTTCAACTTTAACGTCATGATGGCTTTGTAAGGATAATTAGGACTTGAAGTGATTTGAATATCATCCACTCGGCCAATTGGAACATCGTTTTCCAATACAGGACTGGATGGTGTGATGCCTGGCACTCTGTCTGCTACGATGTAAACATATTTACTTCTGGCGAATATATTATCACCTTGTAAATATTTAAATCCTAAAATAAATGCTGCAATTCCAAAAATGGTAAGCGCGCCGACTAAAATTTCGTTTTTATTTTCCAAGGTTGTATAGTTTTAACAATCACCAAATATAAGGAGAAAAACATAATATTTATAGTGTCAAGATTAAGCTAATTATAAGATAAGTACAAAATCTACTGTAAATATTTTTTTGCCTCAGTAGAAGATAATTTTTTTCCGTCTTTATAAACTACTATAAATGCATCTTTGTAGCCTGAAACCTTCACTTTCTTCAACACTTTCAATGCTTCATCGTAATCAGTGAACGGTGCATAGGCATATTTATACATTCCATCCGATTTTTCATACTTCAGATTTTTGTATAAACTGTATGCTTTATCTGATTTCGGTAATAATTTAGTGGTTGATTTAATTTGTACCTTATAAATTATTCCTTTTTCTGATGTTGTTTCTTTAGGTGATTCCACGGGTTTTGTTTCTTCCACAGGCTCTTCTTCCACAACAGGAATGTTGTTAGGCTGATTCATAATTACTGGTGGAATTAATTTATTTCCTTTTTCCACAGTGATTTTGTATTCGTCAAAAGCATGGAAAATAGCACCGGCAATGTCTTCTTGTCCATTTTTAGAAATTAAAAATTTTTCTTCTTCTTTATTGGTAAGAAATCCTGTTTCTATCAGAATAGAAGGACAAGTAGTGCGATAAAGTACCCAAAATCCAGCTTGTTTCACACCTCTGTTAAAACGATTTAACTTGTTCGTGAATTGTTCTTGTACTTTACTGGCCAAGAACGTACTTTGCTCAATATTGGCATTTTGTGCCAAAGAAAGTGCAATCATCGCTTCCGGCGAGTCCGGATCGAAGCCTTCATATGTTTTTTCGTAATTTTCCTCTAGCTTAATAACTGCATTTTCTCGTTTTGCCACGTCTAAGTTGGCTTGTGATACGTGTAATCCCATCAAAAACGTCTCTGTTCCGATCGCTTTGCTAGGTCCAGAATTGCAATGTACGCTGATAAAAAGGTCAGCATTATTATTGTTAGCCAGTAAGGCTCTATCCTGTAAAGTGATAAAAACATCTGTTTTTCTTGTATAAAGTACTTTTACATCAGGATATTTTTCCTCAATCATTTTACCTAAGGCAAGAACTACTTTTAAGGTAACATCTTTTTCATGAGAATGGAGAGAACCATTGCAACCACCGTCGTGACCACCGTGTCCGGCATCCAAAACAATGGTCTTGATTTTATAATTCGCTGTGTTTTTAGAAACACATTGTCCAATTGTGTGAATAGATAATAATAATATTAAGCAAGCAATCCGTATTTTTGACGTTTTAAACATACATTTGAAACTCATTTTGTATAGAAATATTTTATTGTTGTCGTACTTTAATCTGTATA
Source organism: Chitinophagales bacterium (assembly GCA_035389165.1). GTDB lineage: Bacteria > Bacteroidota > Bacteroidia > Chitinophagales > JADIYW01 > JADJSS01. The sequence continues at coordinate 11,212 of DAOORG010000037.1, read as the reverse complement.
ATCGGTTTGTCTTTTTGTTGTTCATAATTTTTATGTCAGTAAATGTATTTTCTCAAAAGAAACTACAAAAAAACATTAAAATAATGAACGATACTACAGAACAAGCAAACTTTGAGCCAAAAGTACTAAAATCAAGTTCGGATTCTGTTTTTAAAGATTCCACAATTGTGGAAGCAAAAACCATAAAGATAGCAGATAACGAGTTGGATGACAATGTGAAATATATGGCTCAGGATTCTATTGTTTATGATATTCCGAATAAAACTGTCTATTTATATGGAAGAGCAACCATCAAATATCAGGAAATGGATATGGCTGCAGGCTTTATTAAGTATAACTGGGACAGCAGTGAAGTGTACGCAAAAGCTACTTATGACGATAGTTTAGGTGCCATGAAACGGGTGGAATTTAAAGATGGCAATGGCGAATACGTTGCCAATGAAGCAAAATTTAATTTTAAAACTAAAAAAGGCAGAAGTGTTGGTTTGGTTACCAAAGAAATGGAAGGTTACCTGCACGGAGATCAGGTTAAAGTGATTGACTCAAATACTATGTATATCAAAAACGCAAGGTATACCACTTGTGATTTAGACGATCCGCATTTTTATGTGGAAATTGGCAAAGCAAAAGTCATAAAAGATAAAATTATAGTAGGAAAACCAGCCGATGTGGTGATTGCAGGTGTGCGAACACCATTATTTTTGCCATTTGCCATGTTGCCATCCATTAAATCTAAAGGCACCGGATTGCTGATGCCTACCTATGGACAAAGCACTGAATTAGGTTTTTTCTTAAATAACATTGGATACTACTGGAAAATAAATGATCAGGTAGCATTGACTACTACGGCAGATGTCTACACACTAGGAAGCTGGGGTTTGCATACTAATCTTGCCTACAGAAAGATTTATAAGTTTTCCGGAAACCTGAATTTTAATATCAACCAGCAAAGAGGTGGTTCGCAATATGAACGCTTTAATCCGAATCGACAGAAACCACCACTTAATTTTGGAGTGCAGTGGCAAATGAATCTCGATCCGAAAAAAATGTTCAACAGCAGTTTTAACATCAACCTGAATATTGTAAGCAATAAAACGTATCAGTTGTTGAATTCAAGAGAACCTCAAAGTGTATTGGCCACCAATTTCTCTTCTAATATTTCTTACAGTAAATTCTGGCCGGGCAAACCTTACAGAATTGCCATCAACACCGATTTAGTTCAAAATACTCAATCAAAAAGAATTACGCTGACATTGCCACGTTTTACGTTCAATGTCACCAGAATTAATCCTTTTCAACGAAAAGTGGCAGCCACTACACGTAAATGGTATGAAAATATCGGATTCTCCTATGATTTAAATGCATCCAATCAACTGAATGCAACAGATTCCACGTTTCTGACCTTGAAAACGCTGAAAGATATGCGCAACAGCATCACGCATAATTTGCCAATTTCCGGAAATTTTACACTGGCAAAATACCTTAATTTAAATGTTGGTTTTAATTACCGAGAGAACTGGTATTTCAGTTACATCAATAAAACGTATTATGATTTTTTAGCGCAACGAAATGACGAAACCGGTAAAATAGATACATTTTATAATCAGGCAGTTGACGAAACAAAATATGGTTTTAAATCCTACAGAGATTTTAATTTTAACATGAGTTTCAATACACAGTTGTTTGGTCTATTTCAGTTTAAAAATAGCAAGTTAAAAGCTATCCGACATACATTTCGGCCAAGTTTGAATTTTAATTTCAGTCCGGATTTTACCAAAGCATTCTGGAAATATAATCGTACAGTACAATCTGATAGTATCGGTACTATTGCCACCTATTCTGTCTTTCAGAATAACGGAATTGTACCACAAACCAAACAGGGAAATATTGGTGTAAGTTTCAGTAATACGCTGGAAATAAAAGTGTATTCTAAAAAAGACAGTGTTACGCATACCAAAAAAATTACCTTGCTTGATAATCTGTCGCTTAATATGAATTACAATATTCTGACGAAGCGTTTGAGTCCATTAAACATTAGTGCTTCCACACATTTGACGGATAAATTAAATCTGAGTTTTAATGCGAGTATGGATCCGTATTCTACAGATAGTTTAGGAAGACAAACCAATGATTTCTACTGGAAAGAAAGACGAAGATTTTTCAGACTTACCAATTTGAATGTTTCGTTGCAAGGCAGTATTCGCTCTAAAAAAGGATTGCAGGAACAAACAGAACTAAATCAAACCTTACAAGAAACGCAAGGTATTAATAATCAGTTTTTTCAAAAAAATGTATACGAACGCGATTATTATAATTTCTCTATTCCGTGGTCTGTTAATTACCAATACAGTTTAAATTTATCTAGGTTTAAATTCAATAAAAAAGATACGACTGCCATCACGCAAACACTAGCATTAGGTGTTGACTTTAACATCACCAAAAAATGGAAAATTAATATTTCATCCGGTTTTGATGTCACGAATAAAAGTATTACCAGAACTGATATTTCTGTTATTCGCGATTTGCACTGTTGGCAAATGGAATTCAAATGGACACCGGTTGGATTTCAGAAAGGATTTTACATGACGGTTTATGTTACTTCTCAGCAATTTAACTGGTTGAAATTGCAGAAACAAAAAGGCTTCTTCGATACCGGAATTTTCGGTGGATTAAACAGTGGTGGATTAGGAAATATTGGAAACGGACTGTAGTAATTGTCTGAATCTGGATTAGCGGATTAAAAGATGATTGGATTGTTTATCTGAACTTTTATACTATAATAATCCGTTGTGCGTTTTCAATATTAAATAACAACGAAAAATTGGAGCATGCAGGATTTAAAAAGCGTGGGCTGGCAAAACCAGCGGAGCATTTGGTTTTGCCTTGTCTTTTTTGGTTACTTTTTTTGACTAAGAAAAAAAGTGACAAAAGTTTGAACATGATAATCAATTGGAAAATAACCTTTTTATTATATTAAACCGCACAACGCGTTATAATAGATTGTAATTTTGTGATTCTCTATTCCAATAAATCCGAAAATCCATTAATCTGATACATCCAGATTCAAACAACTATTTAGTAAACGCATACTGCACCAGATTAGCACCCATTTTCAAGGCTTTCTGTCTGTTCTCATCTGAGTCTTTATGCACCGACTGATCTTCCCAGCCATCGCCTAAATCACATTCATAATCATAAAAACAAACTAAACGACCTTGGTAAATAAGTCCGAAACCTTGTGCTGATTTTTTTTCGTGTTCGTGTATTTTTGGCAAGCCATTTGGAAAATCATATTTCTGATGATATACAGGATGCGAATGAGGTAATTCAATAAAATCGAGCTCAGGGAAAACTTTTTTCATCGCTTTTCGGATAAACGGATCGATACCGAAATTATCAGAAACATGCAGAAAACCGCCTGCCATTAAATAAGTACGAAGATTAGCTGCTTCCTGTTCGGTAAAAATAATATTTCCGTGTCCGGTGATATGCACAAACGAGTAATTAAATAATTCCGCACTACCGGGTTCTATTTCGCCAATATCGGTACTGAGATTTAAATGAAGCTGCTGGTTGCAAAACTTTGCCAGATTAGGAAGTGATGTTGGATTTGCATACCAGTCGCCACCGCCTTTATATTTTAACAATCCGATTTTTGCCGTTGTTTTACCTTGTGAGAAAGAGGAAAAAGAAAAAAGCAAAAAGCCAAATAGTATAAGTGAATATTTTATTTCTTTTTTCATCGTTAATTGTACATCGTTAATCATTAATCATACTTATGACGGAGCATGCATATACGCCAGCCGTTTCTACACGCAAAATAGAATTTCCTAAGGAAACCGGAATATAATTTTTGTTAATTGCCGTTGAAATTTCTTCTTTCGTGAAATCACCTTCAGGTCCAATCAACAGCAATGCGGTTTCCTTTTTTTTGTAAACATCTTTTAAATGTCTTTTTTCGTCTTCACAATGCGCTATAAAATAATTGTCGAATGGCTGACTTGTTGTATTAAAGAATGAAGATAGCTTTTGAACCGGATGTAACGTTGGAAAAAATAACTGACCACTTTGTTTTGCTGCAGAAATAATGATTTGCTGCAAACGTTCCATTTTTATTGTTTCTTTTTCCGTTCTGTCAGAAATGATAGGGTAGATGTTAGCGATTCCGATTTCAGTGGCTTTTTCCAGAAACCATTCAATGCGCGCCGGATTTTTTGTAGGACAGATAGCGATGGATAATTTATTCGGATTTTCCGTTACTGCTCTCACAATTTTCTGAATTGAAATCTGTACTTCGTGTTTTTGGATGGATGAAATAATGCCTTCATATAAAATGCCATTTCCGTTAAGTACTTCCACTACATCACCCAATCTTCCACGCAAAACTTTTGTGCAATGCTGTGCCTCTTCATTTTCTAAATAAATGAAATTGGATGGTATGTTGTTAGAATAGAAACGTTTCATGTTTTTTGTATCACAGAGTTACACAAAGATACACAGAGTTGCTGAGTTTTATTCCTCAGTGGAATCTCCGTGTTCCTCTGCGATAGTTTCTTCTTCACCGAAAAACCAAAAATGTGTTTGTCCGTAGTTGCGCACTTCCAGTAGTTTCGGATGTTCCGTGAAATCGTGTCTTGGTGATGTTTCCAATATAAACCAGCCGTTTTCTCTGAGTAGTTTTTTTTCAAAAATCAAATCCGGTATGGTGTCTATTACTTCCAGTGCGTAAGGTGGTCCGGCAAAAATTAAATCGTATTGTTGCGTGCAATTTTCCGCAAATTTGATGGCATCACCTAAAATTATTTTATGATTCGGAATTTGCACTTCTTCGCTCATCTTTTTTATAAAACCTAAGCTAATTTTGCTCATGTCAACAGACGTAATATCTGTGCAACCACGCGAAAACATTTCCATGTCCAGGCTGCCGGTGCCAGCAAATAAATCCAGAAATTTCACTTCTGAAAAATCAAAAGTATTATTCAGAATATTAAATAAGGCTTCTTTGGCAAAGTCTGTCGTTGGCCGTGCCGGTATATTTTTCGGTGGATAAAATCGTTTTCCGCGCAAGCTTCCTGAAATGATTCTCATATTTTGTTAGTGATAGTTAGTCTGTTGAAAATGGAAATAATAGTTGACAAAAATATCAAAATAAATGTATTAAAACTGATTTATAAACTGCCAACTCACAATCCGAGTCCTAACAAATTTATATAATAATGCAATTGAATTTCTTCCACACCATAAATAAACGGAAGCGTGTTTTTTAATGTTCTGTCTATTTCAAAATTCCGCACATATCCGTATGTAGTGGAATACATCGGAGATTTTTCTTCAATAAATCCATATAAATAAGTTGGAAATTCATTTAAGTCGAGCTCTAAATGTTCGTATGACAATCTTAAATAATATAGTAAGTCTTCTTTTGCTTTCACCGGAAATTTATTGTAATAAAAATTACCGCTTGCTTTTTTGTAGCAAATCGTCAGTTCTTCGCCATATAAATTTGCCGATAAATAGCTTTTGAAAGAAAGTTTAGTATTGTAAAAATGGAGCAATCCGTAATCAATACAATAGAATTCAACATTTGGTAAATGATTTTCTATAAAGTTGATGGTTTTGTCCGGCAATGAATAATACACATAAAACGAATCACTAATCTTGTTTTTCAGGTAGGTAATATGTTCATTTTCAGAAAATCCCAATAGTTTAAAAACTTCTGCAGGTTTGTCGGTTTTATCCGGCAGAACAGCAAATTCCGGTGAATAGATGGCTACTTTACTGTTTTTAAATGGCAAATTGAAAATTTCCTGTAAATCGGCAAACCAGATAGCGATGGAATCATTGTGCAAAAATTTTCCAGGTTGTTGTTCCAGCACTTTGGCTTCAAAATCAATGATTTGGTTTAATTCTCTGTCAATTATTGCATAGGAAAAGCAATATGGATGCAAATGCAGCAATAATTCCAGATGCTGAGCTCGTTTTAATATGTCAATCGAAGTCCTGATGGTTAATTTTTATGCAATTATAGCTAAAAACTAAAATTAAAGCGCATCTTTTTTACTTTTTAGTTGATACTTTATTACTTTTGCCACATGAACTTACATGAATATCAGGGAAAAGAACTCTTGAAACAATTTGGCGTTAAAGTACAGGAAGGAATAGTAGCAGAAACCGTAGAGCAGGCAGTAGAAGCCTGGAAAGTCATCAGCGCACGAACCGGAAGCGAAGGCGTGGTGGTGAAAGCACAGGTACATGCAGGCGGACGCGGAAAAGGCGGTGGTGTAAAATTTGCACCGAATCTCGACGCACTGAAAGAGAAAGCATCAGAAATTTTAGGAATGACATTGGTGACTCCACAAACCGGAGCCGAAGGGAAAGTGGTACATAAAATATTTATCGGTGAAGATGCATACTACAAAGGACCAAGCGATACCAAAGAATTTTATATGTCTGTGTTGCTCGACAGAAAAAAAGAATGCAATGTAATTATGTATTCTACGGAAGGCGGTATGGATATTGAAGAAGTGGCAGAACATACACCTGAAAAAATTTACAAAGAATGGATAGATTCTGCAGTTGGTATACAGGCTTTTCAGGCGCGTCGTATTGCGTTTAATTTAGGATTGAGCGGACAGGCTTTCAAAGAAATGGTAGATTTTGTACAACGTTTGTATAATGCATATGTAGGTTCAGATTCCAGTATGTTTGAAATCAATCCGGTTTTAAAAACGTCTGATGATAAAATTATTGCGGTAGATGCAAAAGTAAATCTGGATGATAATGCCTTATATCGTCATAAAGATCTGGAAGCACAACGCGATTTGCTGGAAGAAGATCCGACAGAAGTGGAAGCAGCGGCAGCAGATTTAAATTATGTGAAACTAGACGGTAATGTAGGCTGCATGGTGAATGGTGCCGGACTGGCGATGGCAACTATGGATATCATCAAATTAAGCGGTGGCGAACCGGCTAACTTTTTAGATGTTGGTGGTACGGCAAATGCAGAACGTGTTGAAAAAGCATTCAGAATCATCATGAAAGATCCGCATGTAAAAGCAATTTTAATCAATATTTTTGGCGGTATCGTTCGTTGCGACAGAGTAGCAGAAGGTGTTATTGAAGCATATAAAAACATTGGCACTATCAATATTCCGATCATTGTGCGTTTGCAAGGCACCAATGCAGATATTGCTAAAAAAATGATTGATGAAGCAGGCTTGAAAGTACAATCAGCTATATTATTGTCAGAAGCAGCAGATTTAGTAGCTAAAGCAGTGGCGTAAGTCATTGAATGACATTTCCTTGAAATAGAGAATCTCAGATAAATAAAAACGAGCCGTCATTTGACGGCTCGTTTTATTTTGACGTATATTTCATTTTTTACAATTACATTTCTCAAGATAATTTTAGACGTACTAACTTTGCCTTCCAGATTTAAAAACCACCTATTAATTATTTGACTAAAAATCACAATAGATATTTTCAGTCGTAAATAAAAAATAAAAAAACTTGTACTTATTAAAATAAGTAGTTATATTTGTAAGTGAATATTCACTTACTAAAAAATATAAACAAAATGAACGGTAAAAATAACATCGCAATTGGGTTCCTGACAATGGGAGCATTTATGGCTTACGGCTTCTTACTAATTTATCTACGTGACTTTGCTCCTGGTAAAGAAGAATGGGTAAACTCATACAGTATCGGTAAGCACTTTGAAAGCAGACTGGCTCACGTTCACGGGAACTTGTTTGCCTTCCTAAACATACTAATCGGGTATCTTCTACTTCATTTCAGAAACAAACTCCAGAACGTTAAAGCTATTTCTTGGTTAGCACTTACAGGACTGTTAATGCCCATAGGAATATTAACAGAAGTGTATTTAGGTTTGCCACCTGCTTTGGTATTAATCGGAGCAATAGCCATGACAGCTTCTGTGATTTGGTTAGGAATTGCATTTTTAAAATTGAAATTAATAGTCGAATAAAAAATATCAAATGATAGAAACAATTTCAGACAGACAACTTGAAATTATTGAAGCGGCAGGAAAAATACTTACCGCTTCAGGTGTGAGTGGCTTAACCATTAAGAACCTTGCTAAAGAAATGAAGTTTTCTGAAAGTGCTATTTACAGGCACTTTACAAGCAAGGAAGAAATAATTATTGCCTTACTAGAGTATCTTGCTATCAGTATGGATGAACGATATACTCATGCAATTTCCAGCGTGCAATCACCTGAAGAAAAATTTACAGCGTTATTTCAAAATCAATTTTCATTCTTTAAAAAGAACCCTCACTTTGTAGCTGCAGTATTTTCCGACGGACTATTGGAAGAAAGTCAACGCATCAACAAAACTATATTGAAAATAATGGGTGTAAAAATGAAACACTTGATGCCGATAATTTTGGAAGGACAACAACAAAAAGTTTTTACAAATGCAATCACATCCGATGAATTAATGCATATTATAATGGGAACTTTCAGGTTGCAAATGTATAAGTGGAGAATTGCAAACTTTCAATTTGACATAAGCAGAAGCGGTGACAATATGATACAATCGGTTTTAACATTAATAAAAAATAAAATATAAATGAAAAAATTAATTCCATATTTATTAGCAACAATTTTATCGGCGTTTGGTTTGCTGACATTATTTCTAAGCACCTCTGTAATATTTGACTTATTTGGTATTAGAGCCAAAGAAGGCAATTATGTTTTATTTATTGTTTGGTCAAATTTTATCAGTAGCATCCTTTATCTTTTTGCAGCATATGGTTTAGTTAAAAACAAAAAATGGACTACAAAACTCTTAGCCATTTCTTCCATCATTTTAATTGTTGCCTTCATTGTTCTTCAATTTTACATTAGTTCAGGTGGTATTTATGAAACAAAAACTGTTGGTGCAATGATTTTTAGAATTTCCGTAACCCTTGTATTTGCAATCATTGCATATTTCACAATATCAAAAAAGAAATTATGAAGAAGTTAATAATTTTAATTCCATTAATCAGTTTGTTCCTTTTCAGTTGTCGCAATACTGTTAATGAAAAATCAAATGAACAAACACAGTCTGTTATTCAACAAGAAAATCACCACAATGACGAAAGTGAAGCGATTGAATTAAACAATGGCGAAAAATGGAAAGTTGATGCCAACATGATTACTCATATTCATAATATGGAAAACGATATTATTTCCTTTACTGAGATTGAGCAAAAAAATTATAAATCATTATCTGAAAAATTACAATCCAACATAGATTTACTTACGTCCAATTGCACAATGAAAGGCAAAGCACACGATGAACTGCATAAGTGGTTATTGCCTTACATTGATTTGGTAAAAGAACTTTCAGAAGCTAAAGACGAAACCGAAGCAGAAAAACAATTTCAAAATATACAAACCTCATTTAACACTTTTAATCAATACTTCCAATGAACATAAAAGAATTACACACACAAGAAAAACCAGTTTCTGCAATTCCTATTTTTAAGAGCGAACTGGGCAATGCAACTGCCATACAAATTTTGCAGGGAGAAAAATTAAAAGAGCATATCACCAAAACACCGGCACTTTTGATTTGTATAGAAGGAGAAGTAATTTTTAATAATGAAAAAGGAATTAAAGAAAGTCTAATTCCAGGTGATTATGTAAATATTGAACCAATGGTAAAGCATTGGATTGAAGGAACAATTAAAAGTCAAGTAATACTCATCAAGTAAAAAAATTTGATACATGAAGTTAGTAAACATTCACAAACACTCATTATTACTGTTACTAATAATAGTATTTCAAGCGGTACAAGCACAAGTCTGGTCGCTACAACAATGCATTGACACAGCACAGATTTACAATAAAAACCTGCAAATGAACCGAAACAATATGGCAATTGGAGAACAACGAGAAAAAGAAGCCAAAGCCAATCTCATTCCAAAAGTAACTGCTAACGCTGATTACAAATACTTTACGAATCTACCTTACCAATTATTACCCTTGTCTGCATTAAATCCTGTAGCACCTGAAGGAGAATATAGAGCTGCTCAATTTGGAGTTCCTCACAACATCAATGCAAACTTACAATTATCAATGCCTTTGTATAATCCGCAAGTTTACGGAGTCATTCAAACCACTAAGATAGCCTCGGAGTTGACAGAATTACAATACCAAAAGACAGAAGAGCAAATCTATTTTGAAATATCCAATCTGTATTATAATGCACAGATTTTACATCATCAGTTAGCCTTTTTAGACAGCAACCTTACAAATGCTGCTCGCCTGCTTGAAAACATGCAATTACTCAACGAACAGTTACTTGCAAAAGGAACTGACGTCAGCAAAATAAAATTGCAAATTGCTCAATTACTCACGCAAAAAGAAAGTATAAGCAGTAAATACGAGCAAGTTCTAAATGCCTTGAAATTTACTATGGGTATTTCAATCGAACAGAGGATTCATATAGACCCAAACATTCAATATCAAAACACAAATGAATATTCAAATTCATTAACATTAGATATTCGCATAATAAAAACTCAAAATAAATTATTGTCGAGTGAACTAAGCACACTAAACAAATCGAGGTTTTTACCTACACTTAACCTTTTCGGCACCTTTGGTACAACTGGTTTTGGTTACAATGGTGAGCCAAATAGTTTTTTAGATTTTTATCCAATTGGTTTTGCAGGTATACAACTCTCTTATCCCTTATTTAACGGAACAGTCACGCATCGAAAAATAAATCAGAAAAAATTTGAAATCAAAAACAATGAACTTCAATCTGGCTTTTTCACTGAGCAAAATAATATGCAAGTTGAAAATGCCAAACTACAAAGAGAAGTCGCTAAAAAAATGGTAGAAACTACAACCGAACAAATCCAATTGGCACAAACAATTTATGAGCAAAGCGTTCTTCAACAAAAACAAGGAACGGCTAGTTTAACAGATATTTTACTTACAGACAACACTTTACGTGAAGCACAACAATCTTATCTGTCTGCTGTAATTGATTACCTTAAAGCAGATTTAGAACTTAAAAAACTCACAGGGAATATTTCAACTACTAAATAATATCAACAATGAATACAAAATCATCAATCCTAAAAAAAGTTCTATACGTCATTATTCCTTTGGCGATAATTGCCATTGTGGTAGTTAAATTAAAAAACAACAAAGAAATTTCTCAGAGTAAAGTATATCAATACGATAAAGAAC
>DAOORG010000036.1:0-15465 GCA_035389165.1 Chitinophagales bacterium | reverse complement strand
AAGAAGTTGCCGGCGTTGGTGATTATGCAGTTTTTACAAACACAAAATTTGCAGGCGTACCTATACGTGAATTAAAAGTTTTTTACAAAGGTTTGTCTTTTACATTGATGGTCGATTTATCCGATGACGCTAAAATAAATGACGAAAAAGCAATTGCATTAGCAAAACAAATTATTAAAGAAAAACTGCAATAATGAAAAGCTTAAAAATTATACTGATTTGTTTATACTTAAGTGCTTGTCAAAATCCGCAACAAGAAAAAATTAGCCAAGATGAGGCAAGTAATATACAGTTACAGTCTGATTCTTTAATTAAAGGTAATACACCGAATGATACTATAAATTCATTACAAAATACATCTAATCCAATTGCCTATTTTGATAAAGCACTTACGTATCAATACGAAAAAAACAGCATTAAAAATGAACTTTGGTTTTATGTAAATGAAACCACACAACAAATTTTATATGTGCCTGAAGATGACATGATACAAGCGGTAATTTCTTATCCGAATGGAACCTACATCATTTATGCAACCGACGAAAATGGCAGGAAAATCAAAATAAAACAACAGGTAGATGCTGTTTTGACGAATGGTGATTTCAGTAAATTACTAACAGCGTTGCCGGAAAATAATACAACCATATCGCAGAAAAATATACAGCAGGCAGACATAAAAACGCTGGGTTATATCTTGCATTTCCAAAAATCAAATGAAAGCGAAATGCTGAATATCACCAGTCAAATTCCAATTAACAGCTATCAGCTATACGGCTTTTCAAAATTAGATGGTGATGCAAAATTGCCGCTAAATTTAGATTATACCAACGTCGTTAAAAAGAACCAACTCATCACACATATTGATGGCGCATATTTTTATCTGCAACTGCTCAATTATGGTCCCAATCCATACGAAGTTCCAGTTGGTGAATATAAGTAGCCGGCATTCAGATTTGTTGTTTAGTTTTTCTGAATAATTTTCCTGAATAACGTTTGTTACTTCATGTTTTATTGAAATGCAAAATAATTATTATGTTGTATTTCATAAATAACTCTATACTTCATTAAAATACTAAATAACTAAATACCAGATGTAAATAAATAGATTGAATCTTCAATAATGGGATCAAATAATTGTATTCGATTTTTTATCTTTACAACTTAATGACCTTCACTTCTATTGATTTTGAAACAGCCACCTCACACGGACACTCAGCCTGTGCGGTAGGCATTGTAACGGTGGAGCACGATGTCATCACAGATGAGTTTTATACACTCATTCAACCGCCACATAATTTTTATTCGTATCATAATATTCGGGTACACGGCATCACACCGGCTCATACACAAGACGTCGGCACCTTTGATGAGCAATATGTAGAAATATATAAACGTTTATTGCACAGGAAAATAGTGGCACATAACGAAAGTTTCGACCGCAGCGTACTACGGCAATGTATAGCACATTACGGACTTTCTTCACAAGGATTATTTCTGCATAAAAATTGGGATTGTACGGTGAAAATTTCCCGTAGTCTGGGTTATGCACCCAACAAACTCAGCGATTGCTGCGCACGGTTCAATATTGATTTGAAACACCACGAAGCACTTTCCGATGCAAGAGCTTGTGCAAAGTTGTATTTGCAATTGATGCAAAGCCATCAGTCGCAGATAGGTTGAAATCTTTTACTTACTTTTATCATTAAATTATAAAACACCATCTTGAAAAAAAGTACGTTTATTTTATTTGGAATTATGCTTCTGAAAATTGTCATGCAATTTATCATTATCAGTCCTGCGTATGATTTGCACAGAGATGAATATTTATATCTCGCAGAAGCAAATCACTTAGCGTTTGGTTTTATAGAAGTACCGCCAGTAACAGCATTGTTTGCATGGCTTATAAAACTATTCGGCAATTCGGTTTTCTTAGTCAAACTATTGCCTGCCATATTCGGTGCCTTAATGATTGCAGTCACCTGGAAAACAGTAGAAGAAATTGGCGGCAATATCTATGCGCAAGTATTGGCATCTGTAACCTTATTATTTTCAGCATTCCTGCGCATCAACATGCTGTTTCAACCTAACTCACTCGATAGCCTTTGCTGGACTTTTCTGTTTTTCCTGTTGATAAAATGGATTAACACACGGCAGACAAAATACCTCTATTACTTTGCTGTCAGCATAGCATTCACTTTCTTAAATAAATACAGCGTTATCTTTTTTATTCCGTCATTATTTATTGCACTACTGTTATCGCCTTACAGAACACTATTTATACATAAACATTTTTATTTCGCATTGTTGTTGGCGTTGCTGCTAATTACACCAAACATCATCTGGCAGATACAATACGGTGTTCCGTTCTTTCATCACATGCTGGCACTTAGAAAAGACCAATTGGAAAACATGAGCAGGATGGATTTCTTAAATGACCAGCTCTTGTTTTTCATAGGCGCGATATATGTGGTAATTACAGGATTTTTTGCAGTATTAATTACGTATAATAAAAAATACAGAATCGTATTCTTAACCGTGTTTTTTACGTTCGCCTTGTTTATTTATTTTAAAGCAAAAGGATATTATGCCATCGCCTTGTATCCTGTATTGATTGCATTCGGAAGTGTTGCGATAGAAAGATTTTTGATGAAATGGAATTCGATAGCGGTGTCTATTCTGCGTGTAACATTTATTGTTATACCGGTGCTTTTGTTTGTTCCTTTTTTCAACGTGGCGTTTCCTGTGTTAGCACCGCAAGAGATTGCAAAGAATAATGAAAAGTTTGCAGACTTGGGTATGTTGCGTTGGGAAGACGGAGAGAATCACACCTTGCCGCAAGATTTTGCAGATATGTTGGGCTGGAAAGGGCTGGCAATAAAAACAGAGAAAGTATGGAATACCATTCCTGAAAATGAGAAAGCAAATACATTAATTATTACAGATAATTATGGCGAAGCAGGAGCCATTAACTATTATACAAATGGAAAGCTGACAGCACATTCTTCGGAAGCGAGTTTTGCATTATGGCTGCCGGAAGATATGGTTGTAAAAAATGTTATTTCCATTGGCGATGCATCAGATAGTACGACGCTAAGTTATTTTCATCATAGTATAAAAGTAGACAGCATTACCAATTCGTATGCACGCGAATACAATACAGGAATCTATATCTTATACGGTGCAAATCCAAAGTTTCACAAAGACATTTGGCTGCCTTATGTAAAAGAAAGCCGTGATTTTTATAAGTATTTTAAATAAGTTATTCTACTTGCTAAAAAGTTAATAACATTCTTCTTTCAGCATTTTTCTATGCTGAATTTTATTCTATTTTTGCAACCCTTTATTAGAAGTATGCAAACAATAATACAACTCGTTTCTAAAGAAACATTAATAGATATTCAACAAGTAGTGGCCACCATAGAATTGCTGGATGAAGGCGCTACCATTCCGTTTATTGCACGTTACCGAAAAGAAAAAACCGGTACACTCGATGAAGTGGAAATAGGCCTGATAAAAAGCAGTATCCATAAATACAGAGAGATTGAAAAACGCAAAGCCGCTATCTTAAAATCTATTGAAGAGCAAGGCAAACTAAGTGATGAACTGAAAGAAAAAATTGAAGCCTGTTTTGATGCTGCCGTTCTCGAAGATATTTATTTGCCTTATAAACCGAAACGCAAAACAAAAGCATCCGTAGCAAAAGAAAAAGGACTGGAGCCTTTGGCAACCATTATATTTAAACAACAGGAACGAGATGTGGTTTCTAAAGCAGAAAGTTTTATAACCGAAGACGTTACAAGCGTAGAAGATGCTTTGCAAGGCGCTCGTGATATTATTGCAGAATGGATAAACGAAGATATGATTGTGCGTGGTATCGTGCGTCAGCAATTTGAACGCCATGCAATGGTAAAAACTAAAGTAGCATTTGGTAAAGAAGAAGACAAAGAAGCGCAAAAATTCAGAGATTATTTTGATTGGGAAGAACCTTTGAAAAATTGCCCGTCGCACAGACTACTGGCTATGCGCAGAGGCGAAGAAGAAGGTTTTTTATATTTTCATATCGCACCGGATGATGAAGATATACAGGAAATATTGCACCATCGTGTCATAAAAGGCAACAACGCAGCAGCAGAACAAGTTGCCATCGCATTAAAAGATGCCTACAAACGTTTAATTAAATTTTCTATCGAATTTGAATTCAGAAATATCTCTAAAGAAAAAGCGGATAAAGAAGCGATAGAAGTTTTTGTGAAAAATTTACGTCAGTTACTAATGGCTCCGGTGTTAGGACAAAAACCAATCTTAGCATTAGACCCCGGTTTTCAAAGTGGTTGTAAATTAGTTTGTTTGGACGACAAAGGCGCGTTATTGGAAGAAACGGTTATCTATCCGCATCCGCCACAAAATAAAGCCAGAGATGCCGAAGATATCGTAAGAGGATTGATGTATAAATACAATATCAATACAATTGCTGTGGGCAACGGAACTGCAGGAAGAGAAACGGAAGATTGGTTGAATAAATTACATTGGGACAAAAAGCCAATGGTATTTTCTGTGAATGAAAGTGGTGCTTCTATTTATTCTGCATCTGATGTGGCGCGCGAAGAATTTCCGGATAAAGATATCACCGTGCGTGGTGCAGTATCCATCGGCAGAAGACTGATGGATCCATTAGCAGAGTTGGTGAAAATTGATCCGAAATCCATTGGCGTTGGTCAATATCAGCACGATGTAAATCAGTTTTTATTAAAGCAATCTTTAGATGACACAGTAATAAGTTGCGTGAGTCAGGTAGGCGTCAACCTGAATACAGCCAGCAAGCATTTGCTGATGTATGTGGCAGGTTTAGGACAAAGCACTGCCGAAAATATTGTACAATACAGAACGCAAAACAACGGCTTTAAAAGCAGAAAAGAATTATTGCAGGTCAATCGTTTAGGCGATAAAATATTTGAACAAGCAGCCGGATTTTTACGCATTGCAGATGCAGAAAATCCGTTAGATAATAGTGCCGTGCATCCTGAGCGTTACGCGTTGGTGGAGCAGATGGCAAAAGATCAAAACGTGAGTGTGAATGAATTGCTGAAGAGCAAAGAAGTACGTAAAAAAATAGACCTGAAAAAATATATTACGGCAGAAGTGGGTTTGCCTACTTTGCAGGATATTTTAAAAGAGCTGGAAAAACCAGGCAGAGATCCGCGTGAAGAAATTCAGGTATTTGAATTTGATCCGACCATAAAAACGATTCATGATTTACATACAGGAATGGTAGTGCCGGGATTGGTCACTAATATTACAAACTTCGGTTGCTTTGTAAATATCGGTGTAAAACAAGATGGAATGATTCACATCTCAGAATTAGCCAATAAATTTATCAAAGACCCGAATGAAGTGGTGAAATTACAACAAGCGGTAAAAGTAAAAGTACTGGAAGTAGATATTGCCAGAAACAGAATTCAGTTAAGTAAAAAACAAGCGGAATAAACTAATTAGTGGTTAAACTTATTATTTTTTCTAGCCTGGAATTCAGCAGTATCATTTACTCGCGGATAAGGTACATCAGGAATTGGTTTTCCTAAAAAATTACATAGCGGTTCCCATCCTTCTTTAGCTTCAAATACCAAAAGCTTTTCTGCCGGTACCGAACGTATAACTTCTTCTGTCCATTCATTAAATGTTTGGATGGCAAACTCTTTATCTTCGAATCTGCCTTTAAAAATACCATTCCAGATAGCATTAGTGGCATAATCAAAAACGCCTAAAACATTCTTTACCTGAGGATCTGTTTTAGCAGCTTCTTCCATGCCAGCTCTTTCAGCACCTTTCGGAACCTGGTATATGGTATCCAGACAACTTTGATACCATTTTTCTGCATCTCTGACGCCTAACACTACTTTGGCATCCGGATATTGAACCATTAATTCTTTATAATAGATAGCACCGGGAAAATCCACCGCAGCGGTATAGCCATTAAATACTGCCTCATAATCGGTACTGCGTTTCTCGTGCATTTCATTCCAATATGGCAAATTTGATGGGTTTTGTAATACCTCAATCATGTGATGGCATTTTACAAAACCTAAAATTTCCAGTGCATGTTTCAGAGACATTGTCCCTGTTCTGCCCATGCCGGCACCAATAACTTGAATTGACATATAGATAGCTTTTTCTGATTACAAGATAGTATTTTTTTATAAATTAATTTGAAAAATTGATGGAATCTACCACAGCTTTTGCATCACCGATTTCGTAAAAATCAACACCCAGAAAATTAATGAAGTGATCATTGTCTGCCGCACAATCCTGTACACGTTTGCTTACAACACTACGTTTATTTGCCTGTGGTGCCAGTGTTTTATCCGGTAATCCGATTCCGTTTTGCAACCAATGATTTACTAAGAATAACTCCTTACTTCCACTGCCACCACGGTTAACATCACTATCAAATTCAGTAACGTTTTTATAAGTATACTTGGTGTCAAATGTTGTTGACCAGGCGTGCATTAAATAGTTCGCTCTTGGTGTTTTGTTGTTTTCTACAAATAAAACTAATCGCTGGTTATTATCTACCATCGTTTGTAAAGTTGGCCAGCTTTCTCCATTGGTATGAATATAAGTCATGTCATCCAATCCGATACTGTCAATAGCTTTCTGCAATTGAATGTTTCCGCCGTCATTTTGGAAAATAATGGTGATAATTTCCGTTGGGTTGGAAAGCATAAAATCTTTTACTTCTGATAAAACATCTACAAGTTTTTGTGAACCCAATAAAGCAAAAGTATGATAGGTAAGTGCAATGCCATCCGTGCCGTCGTAAGTATCCAGCATTAATCCACGCACACCATTTTTCAATTGATTGGTTACGGAATGAGTCTGGTTGGGTAGTGTAAATCCTTTTTCCGTATTATTCATGGCATTATGCGTCATTAAAAAACAGACTTTGTCATATTGCTTTGGCAGCAGAAGCGATGATTGATCAACGATGGTTTCTTTCTTGCAACCAGATATAAAAAATAAGATAACTAATAACTGCAAATTAAATTTATGTGTATTTAATAAAGCCATATCGTGTTTTTTATAGGTTCGAATTAACCTGTAAAATAAAAAAATAGACCGATATTGTTTAATAATTTCAGCCTTTTTCTGTAATATAGTATCCATTTAAACTATGGCAACTAAAAAACAAAATATTATATCAAAAATTTTCAACGATAAGTCTATTCAGGATTATGTAAATGTATTTCCAAATAGAGTTGGCTCTCAAGGGTTCGATGCATGGGGTTTTAATATTAAAAATATGAAAAACAATATGCGTCTCACAAAATACCTTTATGAAGATTTTTATAAAGTGGAAACAGTTGGATTAGAAAATGTTCCGAAGGAAGGAAGGTGTTTGATAATTCCCAATCACAGCGGTCAATTACCATTCGATGGATTATTAGTCGGCTATTCATTATTAACCAATCCTAATGGGGCACGTGCTCCAAAAGCAATGGTGGAGCGCTTTTTACCAACGGTGCCATTTATTGGCAACTGGTTAAGTTCTGTCGGTGCTGTTATCGGTGATCCTATAAATTGCGAACGTATGCTGGATAATGAGGAAGCCATTATCGTATTTCCGGAAGGTGTTAGAGGTTCCAATAAATTATATAAACAACGTTATCAATTGCAGAGATTTGGAAGTGGATTTGTGCATTTAGCCATGAATAACAACGCACCGATTATTCCTGTTGGAATTGTAGGAATGGAAGAAACCATTCGTTCTTATGCAGATTTAAAACCATTGGCAAAATTACTAGGTATGCCGGTTTTACCTTTGGTGGTGCCGTTTATTTTTCCTTCTAAAGTGTTTATTTATTTTGGTAAACCTATTTATTTTAATAACGACGTACATAAAGAATCGGATATAAAAGAAAGGGTGGATATTGTAAAAGCTGCTATTGATGATTTGCTGAAACAAGGTCTGGCCAGAAGAGAAGAATATCAGCGAGCACAAAAAGAAAAAAACAAGAAAGTATAATACCGGATTTAAACGATAACCATGGAACCAAAGAAAAAAATATTAGTGACCGGTGCTGCAGGTGCTCTGGCTAAAAAAGTGATTGATAAACTTAAGAAAGATTATAAAATTGTAGCTGTTGATTTCCGTACAAAAGTGGATTTAGGAATTCCGGTCGAAAGCTACAAAGTGGATTTTAATAAGCGGTTATTTGAAGATATTTTTCGTGAACATGATTTTGATGGTATCATACATCTGGGAAGAATTTCTGCGCAGGAATTAAACCGTTTTACCAGATACAATGCAAACGTAATAGGCACCAGAAAATTATTTGATTTAGCCAGAAAATACAATGTTTCTAAAACACTGGTCATGTCCACCTATTTCGTATATGGAGCATCACCTTACAATCCATCCTTGTTAGATGAAACAACACCATTAAAAGCGTCAGAGTTGACAATGGATTTAGTAGATTCAGTAGAATTAGAGAATTTGTCAACCATATATTTGTATAAACATCCTGAATTAAATATTACAGTATTGCGACCTTGTAATATTGCAGGACCTGGCGTGCGAAATACCTTTTCTATGCTGTTGTCAGAAAAACGTTCACCGGTACTTTGGGGCTTTTCGCCGTTGATGCAGTTTATTCATATTGATGATATGCGTGATGCAATTTGTACGGCATTTGAAAAAAATATTCCTGGTGTGTATAATGTTGCTCCGGATGATTATATCGGTTTTCAGGATGCCATTAAAGCTTCAGGTTCCAGACCCATTCAGATTCCTTCCATTCCGCCGAGTTTAACGGAAGCAATTGCAAAATTCCTGAATTGGAAATCTTTTCCGGTTTATTTAATTAACTATTTTAAATATCCGGTGATTATTGACGGAAGCTTGTTTTCAAAAACATTCAACTTCAAACCAAAGAAAACACTCGATGATATATTTACCTACTACAGAAGTTTGAAATAACACCATTGTCATTTCGGACGCTGTTAGAAACCTTTTAAAATTAACTTTGTATTTCAGTTGAACTCTTCATACATATCTCATCTGGAAACGCCAATCGGCACACTCGAAATAAAAGCCGATGAAGAAAATATTGTTTCTGTTTTATTTTTAAATGATTCAATAATTGAAACAGAAAATACAAATGCTGTAATCGAAATCTGTAAAGTACAATTAACAGAATATTTTAATGGAAATAGAAAAGAATTTGACTTGCCGTTGAAGTTTTCAGGCACAGATTTTCAAACTAAAGTCTGGCTTCAGTTACAAACTATTTCTTTTGGTAAAACCATTTCTTATTTGCAAATGGCAAAAAATCTGGGCGACCCGAAATGTATTCGTGCTGCAGGAACCGCAAACGGAAAAAATCCATTTGCCATTGTGGTTCCTTGTCATCGTGTTATTGGCAGCAACGGCGATTTAATTGGCTATGCCGGTGGTTTGTGGCGCAAACAATGGTTGCTGGAGCACGAAGGAAATTTAGTGAAACAAAAATCTTTGTTTTAAATCATAACATTTAGCTAATTCTCTTACTAAAAATAAATTCGGGAACTTTTTCCGCTTTTTGTACATTTGTACTAATTCTGAATTAATCGAAGAAGCAATCAATTGTTCACAAAAAAGTCCCTTTAGGGATTTAGGGTTAAATTTAAATAAAATGGGAAAAAGAGTTCTAATTATCGGTGCCGGTGGCGTAGGTAATGTTGTCGTTCGCAAATGCGCTTCTGTGCCTGAAGTTTTTAGTCATATCATGCTGGCCAGCCGTACAAAATCAAAATGCGATGCTATTGCAGCCGATATTAAAAATATGAAAATTGAAACGGCTGCTTTAGATGCAGATAACGTTCCGGAAATCGTAGCATTAATCAATCAGTTTAAACCGGATTTGGTGATGAATATTGCCTTGCCTTATCAGGATTTAACGATTATGGATGCGTGTTTGGAAACTGGTGTTCACTACTTAGATACTGCGAACTATGAACCGAAAGACGAAGCTAAGTTTGAATACTCATGGCAATGGGCTTATCAGGAACGTTTCAAAGAAAAAGGCATTATGGCATTGCTAGGTTGCGGTTTTGATCCGGGTCAATCGCAAATTTATGTGGCACACGCAGCTAAACATCATTTTGATGAAATCCATTATTTAGATATTGTGGATTGCAATGCTGGCGACCACGGACAAGCGTTTGCTACCAACTTCAATCCTGAAATTAATATTAGAGAAATTACACAAGACGGAAAATACTGGGAAAATGGAGAATGGAAAGTAATTCCGGCAATGTCGATTCACAAACCAATCGATTATCCAAACATTGGGCCGAAAGAATCGTATTTATTGTATCATGAAGAGTTAGAATCTTTAGTAAAAAATTTCCCAACCTTAAAACGTGCTCGCTTTTGGATGACCTTTGGTCAGGCTTACCTAACACATTTAGAAGTCATGCAAAATATCGGAATCACGAGTATCAAACCAATTATGTTCCAGGGACGAGAAATTATTCCAATAGAATTCTTAAAAGCATTATTGCCTGAACCAGGTTCATTAGGCGAAAATTATTCAGGCGAAACATCTATCGGTTGCCAGATTAAAGGTATTAAAGACGGCAAAGATCAAACGTATTTTATCTGGAATAACTGCAAACATCAGGATGCATACAACGACGCAAAAGCACAAGGTGTAAGCTATACAACAGGTGTTCCGGCAATGTTGGGCGCAAAATTAATGTTAGAAGGAATCTGGATGAAACCAGGTGTGTATAATACAGAAGAGATGGATCCGGATCCGTTCATGTCGCAAATTGGTGGTTATGGTTTGCCTTGGCACGAAAAAGTGGGCTTGGAATTACCACATGAGTACTAGTACATAGTCATGCTGTCCCGAAGTTTCGGGATTGTTTCAGCATCTAAAAAATAATTATCTTTAAACTTCGTGATTTTTCAAAAATTACGAAGTTTTTTTCATTTAAAACTTTGCTTACTTTGTGCAATAATCTTTGTGAATTTTGTGGTTAAAAATTACGTCATGCAAATCAAATCCAACTACATCAATATATCCAAAAAGGAAATTTATCCTGCAAAAATTACTGTAGAAAATGGCAAGATAAAATCTATTGAAAAAATTGATGAAGTAGTTGATACGTATATTTTACCAGGTTTTGTTGATGCGCATGTTCATATCGAAAGTTCGATGTTGGTGCCAACGGAATTTGCAAAGAAAGCAGTGATACATGGAACGGTTGCAACCGTTTCCGATCCGCATGAAATTGCGAATGTGTTAGGTAAAGAAGGTGTTTATTACATGATTGAAAATGGAAAAAAATGTCCGTTTAAATTTAATTTCGGTGCGCCATCTTGTGTTCCTGCTACGAGTTTTGAAACGGCTGGTGCAGAAGTTACTGCAGAAGATATTGATGAATTAATGTCGCTTAATGAAATAAAATATTTAGCGGAAATGATGAATTATCCGGGTGTCTTATTCAACGATAATCTGGTAATGGATAAAATTAGAATCGCACAGAAATATAACAAGCCTGTTGATGGGCACGCGCCAGGTTTAACCGGTGAAAAAGCGATTCAATATATCAATGCCGGTATTTCTACCGATCACGAATGCTTTACGTATGAGGAAGCAAAATTCAAATTAGATCATGGAATGAAAGTGTTAATTCGTGAAGGAAGTGCTGCCAAAAACTTTGAAGCGCTAATTGATTTACTCAATGATTATCCAAACGAAATCATGTTTTGTTCCGATGATAAACATCCGGATGATTTAGTACTCGGACATATCAATCTATTAGTAAAACGTGCATTGGCAAAAGGTGTTGATTTGTTTAAGGTGTTGCAGGCTGCATGTATCAATCCTGTTTTGCATTATAAATTAGAAGTTGGATTACTCCAAGAAAACGACGCTGCTGATTTTATCATCATCAATAATTTACAAGATTTTGACATCTTGGAAACCTATATTGACGGAAATTTAGTCGCTCAAAATGGCAAAAGTTTTATCGAAACCGAACCGGAAAAAATCATTAATAATTTCTCCATAGATTTTAAAAAAGAGGAAGATTTTCAAATCAAATTAGCTTCACCAAAAATAAATGCCATAGAAGTAATCGATGGACAATTAATAACAAAAACGTACATCGGAACTGTTTTGTTAGATGAGAACAAAAATGCCAACTCAAACGTTGTAGATGATATTTTAAAAATTGCAGTCGTCAATCGTTATCAGGAGAAACCTATTGCAGTTGCTTTCATTAAAAATTTCGGTTTAAAAAGAGGCGCACTTGCATCTTCGGTAGCTCACGACTCGCACAATATTATTGTGGTTGGTGTTGATGATGAAAATATATGCAAAGCAGTGAATGCGATTGTTCAGGAAAAAGGCGGTTTGTCTGTCACCGATGGTGTCAACACAGAAGTTCTGGGTTTGCCGGTTGCCGGTCTGATGAGTACAGATAGCTGCGAAGTAGTTGCCGAAAAATATACAGAATTAGTGAAATTTGCCAAAGAAATAGGCTGCACGTTGCATTCACCATTCATGTCACTTTCATTTATGGCATTATTGGTCATACCGCAGTTAAAACTCAGCGATAAAGGATTGTTTGACGGCGACAAATTTGAATTTTGTACTTTAGAAGTAAAAGATTAAGTAAATTTACCCACTCAAAAATAAAAATGGATTTATATCAACATATACCATCACCATCTTATGTGCTGGAAGAAGAAAAATTATTAAATAATCTTTCATTATTAAAACGAGTACAGGAAGAAGCCGGTATTCATATCATTTGTGCATTGAAAGGATTTTCGTTTCATGCGGTTTTCCCAACGGTGAAAAAATATTTGCACGGCGCCACAGCCAGCTCGTTGCACGAAGCCATGCTGGTAAATGATAAGATGCATGTAAAAGCACATACATATTGTCCGGTGTATGTACCAAACGAATTTGATGAAATCCAGAATATTTCTTCGCATATTACCTTTAATTCGTTGTCGCAATATGAATTGTACAAATCTAAAATGCGCAGTGATATTTCGTATGGTTTACGCGTAAATCCTGGCTATTCGGAAATTGAAACTGATTTGTACAATCCTGCATCGCCCAATTCACGATTAGGAATTCCACGAAATCTATTATCAGATACCTTGCCTGAAGGAATTGACGGCATTCATTTTCATGCATTGTGTGAAAACACATCGCATACGCTAGAGCGAGTTCTGGAATCCTTTAGCAACTTATACCATCCGCTTATCCAACAGGCAAAATGGATAAATATGGGTGGTGGTCATTTGATTACACGTAAAGATTACGAACCGGAACATTTGATAAAAATCTTACAAGCATTCAAAGCAAAATATCCAAACATTAATGAAATAATTTTGGAACCTGGCAGCGCTATTGGCTGGCAAACCGGTGTATTGGTGTCCACTGTTGTAGATATTGTACCGAATGGAGATTTTCCAACCGCAATGCTGGATGTTTCGTTTACCTGTCACATGCCGGATTGCCTGGAAATGCCTTATAAACCTACTGTTTTAGGTGCAACTGAAAATGGAAAATATGAATACAATCTCGGTGGCATGAGTTGTTTAGCCGGTGATTTTATGGGCACCTGGAAATTTGAAAAGGAATTAAAAATCGGAGACAGAATAATTTTTGACGATATGATACATTATACCATGGTAAAAACAACAACGTTTAATGGCATTAATTTACCATCCATCGGTGTCCTCAATAAACAAGGAAGTTTTGAATTATTGCAGTCTTATGGATATGAAGATTATAAAAAGAGATTGAGTTAAGAATAGAACTTGTCTTCATTGAAATTCAATAAACAATCTGTTGAAATAAAAAATCTTAAATAAAATTTCTAATGCAAAAGATATTTGATAACTTATACAAAAAAGCGGAACGAATTATCACATCGGATTCAAAAGTTTCAGAATTACTGGATGAGGTTTTTTTAAAAATAGGCGAGTCGTCTGAAGTATTTTATAAAGTACAGGACAGCGTCATTGCGTTATCAAGAATGTTAAGCGCATGGATGAAAGGTGATTATAGAAATATTTCTACAAAGTCAATCATTGCTGTCGTTGCCGCACTGATTTATTTTGTCAATCCGCTGGATTTGATTCCTGATTTTATTCCGGTGATAGGTCAGTTGGATGATATATTCGTATTGGGATATCTCATAAAAACATTGAACAAGGAAATTGAGCGCTTTATGGCTTGGGAAAAAGAACATGAATTGCATAAATCTTAAGTAATATGACCGCTTCTTTTCTAACATCAGTTATTCAGCAGTACTATCCGGCAACGGCAGAAAAAATTAAAATACTTATCGAATCAAATGTGCTGCTGGAAAAACTGGCGGTTGCTGTTTATGAGAAAATAGAATCGTCTGTTCAAAAATATGCAGACATTGCCTCACGATTGAATGTGCTTACTCGTTTAACAAAAGCATGGCGAAATAAAGAGTATACCGAAGTATCTTATGTCACCGTTTTCTTGAGTGTTGCGATACTCTTATATTTTGTTAGTCCGATAGATTTAGTGCCTGATTTTATTCCAATAGTAGGCGGTTTGGACGATGTTCTATTGCTAGGATTTTTACTTAAAATGATTGACAAGGAAATTGAACGATTCCTAAATTGGGAAAAAGAAAACAATTTTAAAAATTGATACTCTTATCTACTCGTCGTCTTTGTTGATATTGATGTTGATGCCGTTTCTTTGCACTGGTGTAGCACTATTGTTGTTTATAATGATAGTGTTGCCGCCGTCCATTTCACTTCTTTTCTTACTGTATGGCGTGCCGTTGACCAAAATAAATTCCTGTTCGCTTTCTTTTGAAATAGTACCGTCTTGAACAAGATTTTGTTTCACTAATAGTTCAGCCATTTTTACTTGACGTGCAAACGCAGGTATTTCCGCTTTTTGTCCGCTTTCTAAAAAGGTAACTTCATAATAAGTTACTCTTCCTTTCGGATTTGCACTGGAGATTTCTTTATAATCGTTGTAATCGTAAAATTTCAGGAAGGCTAACTTCTTGCCACTTAAATCTTTTACGAAGTAATTAAAAGTGCCCGGTAAATACTTTATCTTTTCAAATAAAAATGCAACCTTGCCATTTACTAAAACACTGTCGTCTTTAATATCAATTTCGGTTTTGTCTTTTGCTTGCATGGAATGAATTCCCATAAATAAAATAACAGCGAATAGTATGTTTTTCATTATATAAAATTTTGCTGCAAATATAAATTATTTTTTTCTCAATAAAAAAAAGACGCATAAAAATACACGTCTTTTAAAATTATAAACAGTAATTATTACACCAATCCTTTCTTGTAAGCAATCTTCAATAATGCTGCGGTGTTGTTTACATTCAACTTGGCTAGCATATTTTTTCGGTGCGTTTCCACCGTGTTCTTACTGATAAATAATTTGTTGG
>DAOORG010000035.1:0-15674 GCA_035389165.1 Chitinophagales bacterium | reverse complement strand
CAAAGCATAGAAAAATCCCCGGTTTACTAACCGGGGATTTTTTATTTTGTAACTTAAAATTTAGTCATTTACCTGACTAAATTCTATGAAAAAATTTAGCAAATTGCATCATTGCACCAATATTGGTAACTCGAATTTGTCCGCCCATAAAAGCCATTGTCGGATCCATTCTTCCCAATTCAATATCTTCATATACTTTTGCATCTGTAGTTACAACGCATTCTGGAGTTCCTTGTAGACCTTCTTCAACTTTTGCATTTCCGTTGTTAACTATCAGCGTATATTGACCTCCATTATCGCCGGAAATGTCAAATTGGAATACTGTTGAATAGTCAGATGCTTTCTCTTTTTTAATTCTCAATGGAATAGAAAGAATAATTTCTTTTGCTGTTTGCGGATTTCCCCAGGTTTTTTCAACAGCCGTTTTATTTTCGGAAACAGCCGAAGATTTTATTTCTTCAGGATTACTGTAAACCTTCTTGTATCGAACATCGTCAATGATGATTTTAGAAAGGATTTCGCGCATGATTTGTGTGGTTCCGCCAACAATAGTGCCAACCCTGGCATCCCTGTAAGCACGGGCTATCGGGAAGTCTTCCATATAGCCGTAACCACCAAACATTTGCAAACATTTATCGACTATCTTATTGCTTAATTCAGTCATGTATAATTTAACCATGGATGATTCTTTTACAGGAATTTCACCATTTTGTACGAGCCAGCAAGCATTATATGTCATTTGTTTTCCGGCTTCTAATTCAGTATATAATTGAACCATTTCATGACGTAAAACCTGGAATTTTTTGATTTGCCTTCCAAATGCTTCACGCTCATTCATATATTTTAACGTTTCTTCCAGACATTGTTCGCCACCGCCAATTCCTAAAATGCCAGCCACCAGACGTTCTATTTGAAAACTTTCCATGATATAAAAGAATCCCATTCCTTCTTTTCCAACAATATTTTCTACCGGAACTTTCACATTATCAAATGCGAGTTCACCGGTATCAGAAGAGTGCCATCCAATCTTTTTTAATTGCGTGGAAGAGAATCCAGGAGTACCTCTTTCTATAACAATCAGACTGATTCCATTAATTCCGGCATTTGCGTCTGTTTTACAAGCCACCACAACGAAATCGCAGAAATGACCATTTGTAATAAAAGTTTTTGAACCATTGATAATATAATGATCACCATCTCTTACAGCAGTTGTACGCATAGACTGTACATCAGAGCCGCCAAAAGGTTCTGTAATGGCAATAGCACCTACTTTTTTCCCTTCAATAGAAGGTCTCAGAAAGCGCTCTTTCAACTCGTGAGTACCAGCTTCCGCAATGTGATTTGTTGCCATGTATTGATGTACACTAACGGCTGCACAGACACCTGCATAACTGCTTTTAGCCAACTCTTCAAGATAGGCACAAGTATAAAAAATATCGGATTTTGTACCACCATACGCTTCCTCATGATTGATACCTAAAAAACCTTGCTCACCTAGTTTTAAAAATAAATCACGCGAGATTTTTTCCTCAGTTTCCCATTGATTACCGTATGGTAAGATTTCTTTTTGTACGAATTGACGCACACTTTGGCGGAATAATTCATGTTCTTCTGTAAAATACTGTGATTTCATAAGTTGATTGTATTTGAATCATCTAATGTAATAAAATAAAAAGTAACCTTTTAATTGAACAACTCTTTCTTTACTTATGTTATTTGACTATAATTATTTTTGTTTAACAAAAAAAGGTTTAACTTTAAACAGAAATTTAACTAAACTCTATTTTATGCACAAGCGATTACCAGCCTTTCACAGATATAGTATTAAAGACTTAGAAAGATTAAGCAATATAAAAGCTCATACACTTCGGATATGGGAACAGCGATACGGAATGCTGACACCACAACGAACGGATACGAATATTCGTTACTATACTGACACAGAATTAAGGTATGTGTTAAATGTTTCTTTATTAAATCAGAATGGTTATAAGATTTCAAAAATAGCTTCAATGCCACCAGAGGCAATAGAAAGAGAAGTAATACGAATCACAAATTCAAAATCAGATCACGATAGTCAAATCAGTGCTCTTGTAATTGCAATGATAGACTTAAATGAAATTGCTTTCAATAAAATTTTCAATGACTCCATTATGCGGTTAGGATTTGAAGATACAGTGATACAAATTATTTTTCCATTCCTGGAGAAAATTGGAAACCTATGGATAACAGGCAGTATTCGCCCACTTCATGAGCATTTCATAAGTAATTTGATTCGTCAAAAATTAATCGTGAATATTGATGCGCATCCAAAACAAATAAAAGCAAATGCAAAAAAGTTTTTATTATTTACACCGGAAAATGAAATTCATGAACTTGCATTATTGTTTAATTACTATCTCTTAAAATCAAGAAATCATGATGTGCTTTATATTGGTTTGAATATTCCAATTCACGATTTAATTTCTGTTTTCAATCATCAGCAACCAGATTATCTGGTGAGTTGTTTTACCGTACATCCAAAAGGAGAGGTGCTTAAAAACTATCTCAATACTTTATCTAAAAATTTTAAAGATTCTAAAATTGTGATTTCCGGTTATCAGATTAGAAATTATAAAAATCCATTACCTTCTAATGTCATTCGATTGTCTGATTTAAATTCATTTATGGAAATATTAAACGATATTTAGAATTATTTAACATTGGAAGTGAATTATATTGTTTAACTTTACTTCAACAAAATTAAACAAAATGTCTGTAATCAATTTTCAATCAGAAGTAAAAACCGCTACCGTTGTTCTTAAACCACACGCTATGCGTTTGACTAGAGACATAAATGACGCGGAAGATTTAATCCAGGAAACAATTGTTAGAGCCCTAACTAATGAAGATAAATTTCAGGAAGGAACGAACATCAAAGCATGGTTGTTTACGATAATGAAGAATATCTTTATTAACGACTACAGAAAAAAATCAAAAAGAAATACAGTTATTGATACAACAGATAACCTATATTATCTGAATGCTTCAACAACTATCAGTAACGCAGGAGAACGTGCTTTTGTAATGAATGACATAAGAAATGCTCTTATGAAAATTTCTAATGAACTGCGTGTGCCATTCCTTATGCATTACAAGGGATACAAATATCATGAAATTGCTGAGCAATTAAATCTTCCTTTAGGAACTGTCAAAAGCAGAATCTTTTTTGCAAGAAAAGAACTCAAAGATTTATTGGTGAAAGATTATAGCTAAACAACTTCTCATTTCTTTTTTGGCTGAAAATTATTTTTTTTAAAATAATTACACCATATTTGTGTGCTATATACCTATGAAAAAGTTTTTATCTATTCTTATTGCCCTTTTCCTGTTCACATCTGTTTCTTATTCTTACACCAAAGAAGAATTGTCTTTCGCTACTGAAATTTTATTCAGAAAAACAGCTTTTTTGGATCAAATGAAATTCAAGCAGGAAACAATGGCTGAATTGGCTTATCTAAAAAGAGTTTATAAACTCGATTCATTTAATTTACAAACCAAGAAGTATATCAATAATCTGAATGATTATTATTACAAATCATTTTATCCATACAGTAAATTATTAGATGAGAATGCGATTATTACTGAAGATTGCATTGAAGAAGATAAAATCGTTAAAGTTAAAAAGTTGCTTTTTTATACGTTATATCCTGGTCATGTAAAATTACCGGCTGATATCGTTGACCAATTAGAGCAAGAAGCAACTGTTGATGAGTTCTTCGGACCTTATTACACATTGACGAATATCTACTTCCTGAAAAAATATAACTACAACAATCTTACACTTTCTCAAAAAACAAAATTAGGCACTGTTGAAAAGTTTTTAACTGAGTTACTGTATAATAAATACGTAAAAGATGTTCCTGAATGGGCTTTTTACAAGTTTTTAACTGTAAAAGTGTTAAAAATGAATAATAGTGAACTTACAAAAAACATAGATTTAACTGACTTGGTGAAGTTTTTCACCAGCACAATGAGGCAGCCACTTACATTGGGTGAAAATGATAAAAACAACATTCCATTAATGAACAGGATTGGTTACCATCAGGCAATGGAATTGGAAGCAAATGCATTATTGTGGATATTTTTGTTAGAACTTAATAAAAATTAGCTTTATTTTGTGCAGAATTATAAAAAAATGTTAAATTAGCGACTTATAATCGCTTTATACCCTTTTAAAAGCTTAGAAAATACAAATAATTAGTATATATGATTAGTAAACCACGTAATATTTAACCTATGAAAAAACGATTTTTAACAAAAACGCCCAACTGGAAAAATTATTGCAGCCTATTGCTGCTACTTTTCATTTTTGGGCTACAAACACCTTTAAAAGCTCAGCAGTTTCGTACTATCACTGTCACATGGACAGGTGGATCAGACGATGATTGTTCAGATCAGGGCGTATTAGGCTGTAATTCATTTACAGGTTCGCCTGACCCTCGCTGGTTATTGGCAGGGAAACTGGATACGGATACAAATTATCCTCCTGATTTTTTTGAACAAAGAAATGATGTAACAGCAGGAAATCATTTTTGGAACAGAACAGTTCTAAGTACATTTAACTGTGGTGCTACAAATATTAACATTCGAGCACAAAGCTGGGAAGAGGATAATATCCTTGGTTGCGGTCAAAATGACGAATATAATACGGGTTGTGTAGACAACGACGAAGATTACAGTGGAGTTCAAATATTCAACATTCCTATTGCAAACGGACCATGGTCCAGAACAATGGCGAATGGATATACTATTTTTGGAAATATGACAGTTGTTGCCGGTGGTGGTCCGGTTGCACCAACAGTAGCAGACGCTACAGTAGAGGTTTGCTATAATTCACCTGCAACATTAGAAGTTACATCAGCACTTGATGTTCCTGGTAACATCATTACCTGGTTCTCTGATGCTGCATTAACAGATCCTGTTGCTTACGGTCCAACATTTACAACTTTGCCTTTAACAGCAAATGTTTCCTATTGGGTAGCTGAAACAGATAGAGCTTACGCTTGTGCTGGTGTAGCTACAAGAGTAGATGTAACAGTAAGACCTGAACTTCCGACACCGGATGTTACAGGTTCATTAGCTTGTTTTGATGAAGCAGCGACCATACGTATTGAAGATTTAGGCGGTGGTGAAAGATATGATCTTGCAACAGACCCATTATTTGTTGATGTTATTTACAACAATGTGCTTGCAGGTGATTATGCTTCTGATCCGATAACACAATTTACTTCTTATTTTATTAGAGTAGACGATGGCGTTTGTACAGGCCCAACTGCTGTTGCATTAACAGATGCAGCTGATAAGCCAGAAATTGCTATAGATGATGCAGAAGTATGCGAAGGCGAAAGAGTTGCATTGTTTTTAGCAAACCCATCTTTATCATTAGAATGGGATCCGGCTATTGATGCAAACTTAGAATTATATTCAGGTGGTTTTGGTTTCATTGGTAGCATTCCGTTTGACGGGTTTGATGCTTCTTTCTTATTAAACCTACCTCCAGGTTTAGCACCTGGAACATATTTGTTCTATGCTAGATTAGTAAATGCTTATTTCACTGACTTAAATGGTGACTTAGTTTATTGCGAATCTGATTTGGTTCCGTTCTATCTAGATGTTTTAGATACTCCAGATGCTCCTACAGCTGATGCTGTTGAGGTTTGCTCTGGTAACTCAGCTTTATTAACAGCAGTTGGTGAAGATGGTGCTACTATTACTTGGTACGCTGATGCTGGATTAACACTTCCGGTTCAGGTAGGTGCTGAATATAATACACCGGTATTGACAGGTCCTGCTACTTATTATGTAACAGCTAAATATGGTGATTGTGAAAGTGCTGAAACGCAAGTGGATGTAACAATTGCTGCACCAGGTGCTGGTCCAACAGCTGAAGGTGATACTATCTGTGTAGGTCAAACTGCAAATTTAGAAGCAACTGGTTTAGCTGGTGCTACATTTACATGGTATGATGATGCAGCTTTAACACATGCAATACAAGTAGGTGCACAATACAATACATTACCATTAGATGTTACTACATCTTTCTGGGTGACACAAACAGTTAATGGTTGTGTGAGTTTAGCAACAGAAGTTGAAGTGGTAGTTAATCCTCCGGCTGAATTACCATATGGTACAGATGGATATACAATTTGTCTTGGTCAAACGGTTCCTCCGGGAGAAGGTTTACAAGCATACTGCGAAGGCGGTGAAAGTATAGTACCTGTTATTACAACAATTAGTATTCCTGCAAATGCAACTGCTGGTGGTGGTTTCCCATTATTAGTAGGTCCTGATGCTGGTCCTTACGGATCACTTTCATTTGATGCTTCTGCAATACCTGCAGGTTCAACAATTGATAAAGTGACTTTAACAATGAACATGAGACATACATGGGCGGCAGACGTTTATATCAGATTAACTTCACCAACTTCTACAACTGTTGATGTTACTGATCCGGTTTGGTTAAGTGCATTAAGCATGAACTATGGTTCATCTAACGGAACTGTTGCTGAATTATATACTTATGATGATGATGCGGTGAATTCAATAACTCCAACAGGTACTTCAACATATGATTTCCCTGCTGGTTCTTATTTACCATATAGCCCACTAGGTGCATTCAATGGCTCTGATCCATCTGGTATCTGGACATTAGAAGTTGATGATTTATTCAATATTGATGCAGGTGCTATTGATGGTGCTACATTAAATGTATCATATACTTCAGGTGGTTCTACAACAGCAAATATTCCAGCAGTTTCTGCTCCAACACCGGCTTTCCCGGTTGCAATCGGACCAGATAGTGGCAGTCCTAAAACAATTGAGTTTGATGCATCTGCATTACCAGCTGGTGCTGTAATTACTAAGGTTACTGCTAGTGTTTCAATGTTCCACACATGGGCTGGTGATGTTGTAATAAACCTTACTTCTCCTGGTTCTACTACAATAGAATTGGTTAACGATAATGGTTTAGGAAGTGACAACTATGGTGTATCTAATGGAACAGCTCCTGCTGATTACACATTCGACGATGCTGCTCCTGCTGCATTAGCTGCTATACCAGGTGCTAACCAACCAATACCTGCAGGTTCTTATCAACCAAATGATGCTTTAAATGCATTTAATGGTGATTCTCCTCAAGGTATTTGGAGCATGGAAATTGATGATTTATTTGGCGGAGATGGTGGTGAATTAACTGCAGCATCTTTATCTATTACATACTCAGTTAACGATACTATTGCTGGAAATGTATTGACATGGTGGGATGCACCAACAGGTGGTACACAAGTTGGTACTGGTTCTCCATTCCTTCCAGCAGGATATGCAGCTTTAGCTCCTGGTGACTATACATTCTATTCTCAGTGTGATTCAACAAGTACTTGCTCTAATAGCAGAGTACCGGTTGTATTAACAATATTACCTGCTGTTACAGCTCCGGTTGTGAATCCTGTAGCTGCGGTTTGTGTAGGTTCTACTGCAACATTAACTGTTACAAATCCAATTGGAACGGTTGAATGGTACGCTGATGCTACATTAGGTATTTTACTACATGTTGGTACTTCATATACAACACAACCTTTAAATACTACTACTACTTATTATGTAGTAAATAATAACGGTACATGTTTAAGTCCTGTGACTGCGGTTGTAGTTCCAGTAAATCCTAGACCTGAAACACCTGAAGCTGCTGAAAGCTTCTATGTAACTTGCTTTGATGATTTCACAGTATTGTTTGCTGAAAATGCTGCAGGAGATGAAATCCGTTGGTATACAGATAAAGGTGGTTTAGATGAGGTAACTGGTTTCTTTGGAAATGACGCTAATGGTGAGTTTACAACACCTGAGCTTGCATCTTGGACAAGATTCTATTTTGATGCTGTTGATCCGGTAACGGGTTGTCATAGTGCGATGAATTTTGTAGATGTTTATACAACTCCTAAATTTGAAACTCCTAGAGTTGAGGATGTAGAAGTTTGTACTTCAGAAGATTCAATTACATTAACTGTTCATGTTTCTTATCCATTTGATTTAGTAACTGACTTCTTCGATGTATTTACATTCTTTGATGCTACAGTACAGTTCTTAGATAACACAGGAACTTCAACAGGTCCATTAACTACTTTAGGTTTAGTAACTGTTCCATTGTCACCATTTGATGGCATCTTTGAAGCATCAGGATCTATCACCATCCCACGAGTTGGAACTGGTCCATTTGGTGAAGATTGGGATTATTCTGCATCTGGTGTTTACGACATTGGTGCGTTTGTTAATAATTCATGGTTTAATATAACAACAGGTGACTTATTCTTATGTGCATCTGATATAGGTACTGCTTCTTTGACAATCAAAGAAACACCTGAAGCTCCGGTAGTAGCTGCTGATACAGTTTGTGCTGGTCAGGCAACAACATTGGTTGCAACTGGTGAAGATTTTGCAACATTTACTTGGTATGACACACGTGACTTAACACATGCTATTCAAGTAGGTGCAGAATACTATACAGGTAATTTATCTGCTAGTGCTACTTACTTCGTAACACAAAATATTGGTGGCTGCGAAAGCGGTGCTACTATTGTTACTGTTACTGTTAACGATCAACCGGGTAACCCAACTATCAACAGCAACACACACGTGTGTGAAGGTGATAGTCTGGTATTAACTTCTACAGTTGTTTCAGGTACAGGTGTTCAATATAACTGGTATGGTATCGATGGTACTTTATTAGGTACTACAACTGAACCAAGATTTGTAATCTTTAATGTTACTCCTGCTAATAGCGGTGTATACTCTGTAACTGCTTCTATTGGTGAATGCGTTTCGGCTTCTTCTTCTACAACAGTAGTAGTGGATCCACAACCAGCAACACCGGTTATTACAGATGACAGAATTGAAGTTTGTGAAAGAGGTAATGTTACTATCTGTGCTACGACTACTGAATTAGATGCTATCTATACATGGTCTGGTCCAAACGGATTTGCTTCTAATGCAAATTGTATTTCATTGTCTAATGTTTCAGCTACTCAGTCAGGTTGGTATTATGTATCAGTAACTGCAAGTGGTTGTACATCTGATCAGGATTCAATCTTATTAGTAGTAAATGCTGCTCCGACAGTAGATAGTGTTGGAAGTAACTCTGCATTATGTGAGCATGAAACATTGAATTTGTTTGCTTACGTACCTCAAGGTAATTTCCCTTACAGCTATAGCTGGACAGGACCTAATGGTTACACATCTACTGAACAAAATCCTTCTATAGCTGATGTTACTGAAGCGGATAACCAAGGTTTCTATACATTAGTTGTTACAGATACAGTTACAGGTTGTACTTCAGTAGTATATACTGAATTAGTAGAAATCTATACATTCCCTGATAAAGTGATTGCTGATAATGATGGTCCTATTTGCGAAGGTGGTGTAATTAAATTGAATGCGTCTAACGTATTTGGTGCATCGTACTCTTGGACAGGTCCTAACGGATATACTGCTACAGGAAAAAATCCAACATTAGATCCTGCTGATCCTTCTCAAACTGGTACATATACTGTTACAGTAACATTACCTGGTGGTTGCGTTGATTCAGCTACAACAGATGTTATAGTTTGGGCTAACCCAATTGCAAATGCAGGTGCTGATACTTCAGTTAACCAAGGTACTATCTTCCAATTAAACGGAACTTCAGCGGTTGGTCCACTTCCAATCTTACCGGGAGTAACTTTCAACTGGACACCAAATGATTTGTTAAATATCGAGAACATTCCTAATCCATTAGTAGACTTCACTGAATTACCGACACCTAATCCATACAGCTTAGTATTTACTATCTGGGATAAAAACGGTTGTACAGACAAAGACACTATCGAGATTACAGTTATTCCTTCATTGGATCTGATTATTCCGGATATCATCACACCAAACGGTGACGGATTGAACGATACTTGGTTTATCCAACATATTGAAAACCTGAATAATGCTCAGATACCTTATACAATTCAGATTTTTGCTAGAGGTGGTGCCTTATTGTTCAGCTCTAACGCTTACAGTAATGACAACGGATTTGATGGTACTTACAAAGGTAATACGTTACCGGATGGTGCTTATTGGTTCATAATCACTACTCCTGATAAAACTTATAAAGGTGCAATCCACATTAAAAGATAATAGGAATGAAGCGAATTAATAATCTAAGTAAAATCATAACAATGAAAATGCATAAAATCATCAGCTTAGTAGCCTTGTTAGTCGCAGGAATCCAATTGTCGGATGCACAACAGCTACCAGTTTTTAACAATTATTTCCTGAATCCGTTTTTCTACAATCCTGCTCGTGCAGGATCGGATCCGGATGGCGGTCGTATCAATTTGGGTTTCCAAAGACAACATGACCGAGTAGGAGACGCTCCTGTGACGACTTACGGTTCTTGGGACGGTAGAATAAAGTCAGGTAACATGGCATTAGGTGTAACCATCTTTCACGACAGAACCACTCCACAGTGGCAGAATACCGGCGGAAGTGTAGCATATGCATACCATGTTCCATTGACTAAAGATAAAGCACATGTTCTAGCCATCGGTTTACAAGCGGGTGTTAATTCTTTAGGATTAAATAATTTTACTTCAAAAGATCCGGAACCATTATCTGGAAGAAGTGTAAACTTTGACTTGTCAGTTGGTATCAACTATTCATGGAAA
This sequence comes from Chitinophagales bacterium, assembly GCA_035389165.1. GTDB lineage: Bacteria > Bacteroidota > Bacteroidia > Chitinophagales > JADIYW01 > JADJSS01. The sequence goes on along the minus strand of DAOORG010000035.1, from coordinate 4,947 downwards.
GGTTTAAATGTTGGTTTCTCCGTACCTCAGGTATTGGGTAATAAGGTTAGATTTAAATCTACAGATCCACAATTCAACACTCAAACAAGAATTGCTCGTCAATATATGTTTATGACAAGCTATGAAGCAGCTTTGGGTAAAAAGAAAGAATGGATGTTAGCACCTTACGTACAAGTAAATTTCGTTGATAAATCTTTACCGGTTTATTTAGACATCACGTTAAAAGCACAATACAAAAAATTAGTGTGGTTAGCAGTTGGTTATAATAACGGTGGCGGTTTGAAACCGGACGGTTCTTCTGACAAAGGTTTTATCTATTCTAATGCAGCAGGTATTCATGCTACTGCAGGTGTAGGTATTAAAGAATTAGTAAACTTAAGTTATACATACAAAGCACCGGTTGGCAAAAAAACAAACACACTTTCTTTTGCTAACTTAGGTTCTACACACGAAGTTTTAATCAGCTTCAGACTGAAACGCAAAACAGATCAGGATGAGTTTGAGAAAAACAAAAAACGTACAGACGATGAAATTGCTAAAGTAAATCAGAAAGCTGACGACAACGCCAACAAAATTGACGAAGTTGACAAAAAAGTGGATTCTTTAGGTAATTCATTAAACGGAAGAGTAGATGCAGTAGAAAAAACAGTATCAGATGTTAAATCTGCAACTGACAAAAATACTACTGATATCGAAAAAGTATCTGCTCGTTTAGATAATATCGTTTACAAAAAATTCGGTTCAGTTTACTTCGAAGTTGACAAACATGAGTTAACTGATGAAGCTAAAGCTAGTATCGATGCATTCAAATCTAAATTGACAGAAATGAAAGGTAACTACTTCATTTACTTAGCTGGTAATGCTTCCAGCGAAGGTAATACAGGTTACAACCAGGCATTATCTGCAAAACGTTGCGATGCTGTTAAACGTTATTTAGAAGGTGTTGGTATCTCTCAAAGAGTATTGTTATTGCCTTACGGTGAAAACTCTTGGGTAACTGACAAACAACAAAAAGAAGAAGACAGAGCTATGAACCGTCGTGTAGATATCTACCTGAGTGGTGAATAAGAATTGATTTTCTCTAAATACAAAAATGCCTCTGATTTTTCAGAGGCATTTTTTTTGTTTAAGAACTATTGTGAAAGCTTGAGAAAGTTAGTTTCAGTTTTTTATGGCTGATTTTATTTTATTTACATCTTATTCTGAAATTGCGTGAAATTTATTTCTAGATTTAAATGCATCAAATTCTTTTTCTGTTTCCTGTTATTTTCTTTTGATGGCAAGATGAACTATAGTTTTCTGATTTCCGGTAGCTGCGTTTAGCCTGCTATTGCTGATTTTAGACTTAATTGATTGCTTAGAAGAGCTGAATCTTGCAGGATGAAGAACGTGTTTAATTTCGGAATGGAATAATTCCGGGAATTGTCACTGGAAATCTCAAAAAAAAATCCCGACCTAAGTCGGGATTTTTTTGATATTGTATCTGTAAGTTTATTTTTTCACACTTCCTTTTACCAATTCCTTGATACGAGATGCTTTACCTTTTAATTCTCTGATATAGAAAATTTTAGCTCTTCTTACTTTACCGATTTTATTCACTTCTATTTTTTCAATATTAGGTGATGATAAAGGAAAAATTCTTTCTACACCAACACCGTTAGAAATTTTACGTACGGTGAATGTTTGTGTGGCACCTGTGCCTTTACGCTGGATAACATCGCCACGGAAAATCTGAATACGTTCTTTTGAACCTTCAATGATTTTGTAGTGTACATTTATATTATCACCTGCTTTAAAGTCAGGTAGTTCTTTCGTTTCTGTCAATCTTTTGGTTAATTCTTTTACCTTGTCCATTTATGATAAATTTAGCGACTGCAAAGATACGCAGTTTTTTAGTAAAATCAATGTTATTTAATCGTTTTCTAATAAATCCGGTCTTCTGGCTTTTGTTCGCTCCACAGATTGCTGATAGCGCCATTCTTCTATGAGTTTATCATTGCCGGAAAGCAGCACATCCGGTACTTTCCAGCCATTATAGTCAGCCGGTCGTGTGTAAACGGGTGGTGCCAGCAGATTATCCTGAAAGGAATCCGTTAAAGCTGAGGTTTCATCATTTAAAACACCTGGTATCAGCCTGCCAATGGCATCTACGAGGACTGCAGCTGGCAGTTCGCCACCGGACAACACATAACTTCCGATAGAAATTTCTTTGGTAATTACGTGCTCTCTGAGGCGTTCATCAATTCCTTTGTAGTGACCACATAAAAGAATGATATTTTTCTTTAAAGAAAGTGAATTCACGGTTTTTTGCTCTAAAAGCTCACCATCAGGCGTCATAAAGATGATTTCGTCGTATGTTCTTTCTTTTTGCAGGTTTTCGATGCATGTCAAAATGGGTTCTATGGCCATTACCATGCCAGCGCCACCACCAAACTGATAATCATCTATCTGTTTAAATTTCTTCTTTGAATAATCGTGGATATTGTGCAAATGTACTTCCAGCAAGCCTCTGTCTTTTGCGCGCTGCAAAATAGAATGCGCAAAAAAACTTTGCATCAAATCAGGAACGGCAGAAAGTATATCGATACGCATTTGTTAGTTATAAGTAGTAAGTATAAAGTAATAAGAATTATGCGTAAAGTTAGGAAACTTCTAATAATTGAACAGTATTCTTTGTGTTACATCAGGATAACCGGAGAATAAGCTATTTACCGAATAAATGATGGTGGCTTTTGTAAGCCTGTTCTGTCCATCGTATTCATAACTGAAATCTGCTACTTTCTTATACCTTGGCATATCCAACGATTCTGTGACATAAATTGATTTTGCCAGTTTCATATTTAATTTAGGCATAGGTAGTCTCCTTGTGAAAAAGAATAAATTACTCACCCGTTGATATACAGGTTTAAATGGTTCAAATAAATAACCTGATAACTGCATAATATTTGTATTATTATCTGCTGATTCAAATATAACAGTGTATTTCAAAGCTCTGCCATCATCATCATAACCACTAACAACATTCATGGAATCATTATTTGCTGCAATAATATCTAAGTTATAAGATAATTGATTTATAGTAGGACCAATTAATCCAATACTCGCAAAATGTGATAAAATATTACCTGTAGGAAAATCAGTATAGCCAATTTCATTATTGGAAAAATCACCACCACTGGTAGTTGCATCTGCTGAAATACTGTACCTATCATGAATAGCTGTTATTCTACCAGTATTATCAAATTTTATAAGAGCACTTATGTCATCTGATGTGTCTAAAAGATTAGCTCTGACATATTTTCTGGAATTAAACAATGAGTAATTAAATGGAAATGTAATAAATGGATTAGTGTAAAACTGAACAGAAAAGCTATCAAGATAAATTTGATTGGTATCTTGATATAAGTTATAAGATTCTGTTGTAATAAATGTTTTGGTTGTTGTATCAAAAGTCTGATAAATAATATTAGCAGGCAATGATTCTTCAGTTGTATTCCTGTTTACATCTTCTCTTTCACAAGCAGCTAAAAATATAAACGCAATAGAAATTGTCAGAATAAGTTTTGACTTCATGTAGTTTTAAATTAATAAATAAATATAATATTAATTTGTTAGAAGTGCAATTTTATTTTTAAAATATTTCCAAAAATCCATCCGGCAATTGCATTTCTACAATTTTCTTTTGATCATTAATATTCAGAATAAAATCATCATTTAATGGAATTAGAATTTCTTTTTTGTCTTTCAAAACTTTAGCGAGAAACTGAAATGGCATTTCTACAATGGCTTCTATTTTTCCAATGCTTCCAATGTTTTTGTCTGTTATTTCATAACCTACCAATTCATCGAATTCCTCACCATCCAGTATCTCTGAAAGATCATCGTCTTTTGCTAAAATGTCTTTTCCCTGCAACGGATGTGCTTTTTCTTTATTGTCAATATCTTCCAAAGAAATAATAGCCTGTGAGTCGGAATTAATATCTTTGGTCACTATGAAATAAGGCAACTTATTGATGAAAATGGCTTTCATCTCTTCAAAATCATGCATGTAAAATTCATCGATAAATACTTTCAAATGGCCTTTGTAGCCATGTGTTTTTAATACTTTTCCTATTTTGATGAGCTCCATTGCTTTATTCTATATATGTTGTTGGGTAAATGGAAATAAATAATTTTATTACCAACCGTTTCCCCTCTTGAGAGGGGATTAAGGGGTGTGTTAATAAAAAATCCCGACGTAAAAGTCGGGATTTAATTCTATTTTTTCAGAAAATTATTCTGCAGTTTCAGTTGTTTCCGCAGCTGCATCCGTGCTTTCAGTTGCTTCTGCAACCGGTGTCACTTCTTCTTCTGCAGCAGGTGTTTCTTCAGCCACCACTTCTACTTCTTTAACCTTTGCAGGTGTATTTACGACCGCTTCGATTTTCGCTTTTTTCTTAGCTTCTGCTTTTTCTTTGTGGTCTAATACTTTACCTTCTTTGCTTGATAACCATTCGTTGAATTTAACTTCTACGTCTTCAGCTTTCACTACGCCTAATTGTACACCACGTAACAAATGTTTTTTGTACATCGCGCCTTTGTAAGAAAGGATAGCTTTTACGGTTGAAGTTGGTTCAGCACCGGTTTGTAACCATTTAACTGCTTTGTCTACATCCAGGATGATTGTTGCAGGAATGGAAGTTGGATTGTACGTGCCAATCTGGTCGATGTACTTTCCGTCTCTTTTCGCACGACTGTCTGCCGCTACGATTTTGTAGAATGGAGCACCTTTTGCACCATGTCTCTGTAATCTTAATCTTGTTGCCATATAAAAATATGTTTTGTTTTTTAATCCTGTTTTGCCAATATTGGCGTTCAGGTTTTGAAAATATCCGTTTCCGATTTCAGAACGGAACGCAAAGATAAGAATAAATTGCCGAATTTTGAAAGCTGTACTGATAGAATCAA
>DAOORG010000034.1:10849-15700 GCA_035389165.1 Chitinophagales bacterium | reverse complement strand
TAATTTCCGTGATACCTTTTGCTGCTGTAGTTAAAATATCATCTGCTTTAGAAAATGCTTCATCGATATCTAAATCCGGAAATATATCGTACAATTTATTATTAGACACCACAATAAGTGCATCCACGTTTTCTTTCATGTTCTGGATACCTCGTTCTGCTTTATCGCGTTTAGGTTTGCCTTCATTAGAAAAAGGAATCGTAACAATACCTACCGTCAGAATACCTAATTCTTTGGCAATTTTTGCCACTATAGGTGCGCCGCCGGTTCCGGTGCCGCCGCCCATTCCTGCCGTCACGAATACCATTTTTGTATTGTTAGACAAATACATACGAATCTCTTCTTCGGATTCTAATGCCGCGCGTCTGCCTTCTTCAGGATCTGCACCGGCACCTAAGCCTTCCAGTAAATTAGTACCTAACTGTACTTTTGTCGGTACAGGACTTTTTAATAAATCTTGTTTATCTGTATTGCAAACGCCGAAATTTACGCCGGGAATTCCCTGCTCATACATATAATTAACGGCATTGCAACCACCACCACCAACACCTAATACTTTGATGATAGAATTATTTTCACTAAACATTTCAAATTCCATGATACTCTATTTTATGGTTATTATTTATTTTCGAAATCATCAACATCCGATTTAATGAATGTGATGAATTTGGAACCTAATGAAGACATTAAAGAAGGCTTACGTGGCTTTTTTTCCTGCATTACAACTTCTTCTTCTGCTACCATCATTGGTTCTTCAACTTTTTCTGTGATATCTACAACGATATTTTCTTCTACCGGTGTGGTTACTTTTTCTTCTTCTACTTTAATTTCATTTTTTGTAATCGACTCTACAAACAATGCATCCTGATTGGACAATGCTTCTTCGTCTCTTAATTTGAAACCTCTGATTAACAAACCGATACCGGTTGCATAAATCGGACTATCGACATCTGCTACTTTTGTAGTGGTAAGATGTTCTCTCGGCAACCCTAATCTTGCACTTTGTCCGGTTTCTGATTCTGTTAATTGAGTAAGATGCTGCAATTGAGATCCACCGCCTGTTAATACGATGCCACCGATTAAGCGTTTATCAAATTTGGATAAATTTATCTGGAAGGCTACGTGTGCTAAGATTTCTTTTACGCGCGCAGAAATCACTTTGGAAACTGCTAATAAGTTTACTTCATTTCTTCCGATTGCTCTGGAGCCACCTTCGCCTTGAATAGAAACGTGTTTGTTTCGCAACTCTTCAAATGGAATAGCAGAACCGTAACGTACTTTCAATACTTCAGCTTGTTCTTTTAATATTCTGAAATTGCGTAAATCTTCTGTGATGATATTTCCACCAAATGGAATTACGGCAGTATGACGAATCACGAAATTTTCAAAAATTGCAATATCTGTTGTTCCACCACCAATATCTACTAAACAAACACCACCTTCGAGTTCTTCTTTACTCAATACAGCATCTGCAGAAGCTAATGGTTCCAGTTCTATGCTGGCTACTTCTAATCCTGCAATGGTAATGCAACGTTCAATATTCTGAATCGCAGTTTCTGCGCCTGTAATAATATGGAAGTTTCCTTCCAGACGAATACCCATCATTCCGATTGGTTCGCTGTAAATTCCCGGCTCATTGTCTACGATGTATTCCTGTGGCAACACGTGCAGGATTCTGTCGCCCGGAGGCAATGCCAATTTGTACATTTCATTTTTCAGTTTCTGAATATCTTCGTAACTGATCCATGTATTATTATTGTTACGCGTTAAAATTCCGCGATGTTGCAAACTTTTGATATGCTGACCGGCAATACCCACATGCACTTTTTGGAATTTAATTCCCGATTGGCGCTCTGCGTCCATCACTGCTTTCTTAATCGACTCCACTGTTCTTGCAATGTTGACCACCACACCACGCTGCACGCCGAAAGACGGACAATTTCCGATGCCCATAATTTCAATTTTCCCAAATTGATTTCTTCTTCCCACCAATGCAGCAATTTTTGAGGTGCCTATATCGATGGCACAAACAATATTTTCTGTTGGGTTTTCTAAATTTTTTTCCATGTCGGAGTTGGTTACATTATTAACTTGCATATTTCTTAATTTTATTTCAAACAAACGACTTGATTTTTATACATTATGTTTATAACCTTATAATAATCCCAGCCTACTTTTTTCAAAACATCAAAATAAAAAACATCTAATCGTTTAATTTTTTGTTCGATATTCTTATCATCACCGAAAAGAACGGTACAATTTCCAAATCTTGGAATCAATTCCACCTGCCCTTTTTCATTGATAATATATTGCCCAATCATTGCACTCCAAAGCTTGTTTTTATTGACCTTCTGAACGATGTTATAAATTCTTTTCAGTTCGAAACTTGTCACTAAAACAGCCGAATCAGCTGTCTCTGTAATGTTTCCTGTAACCACCGGTACTTTTGCCGCATAGTTAGAAGTCACCGGAAATTTGACACCTTTTTCATCCAAATAAAATGATTGACCTTGTAAATTATAAACGCGCAATAAAGGTCTACGTTGTTCGATTTTAATATTCAAATTGCCATTATCATCCGTATATGCCTGAGAATTTTTTACCTGTGGAATAATTCTGACTGCTTTTTCAATTTGTTCTAACTCTTTTCCGGAAAGAATTTTACCTTTTACTTCAAAGCGATTTTCTATTAACTGCAAGACTTGATTTTTATTTACAAAGAACAATCCATTCCACTCATCAATTCCAATTTTCACTTTTTGAATCCTGCTCTGTTCGCGGTTAATTTTAGCCATCACTGCCAAAAACACAAACAGCGCTAACCCAAAAAACATGGATAGTCTGATAATGATATTTTTAGCCGTTTTATTCATACATCGTTATACGTTATTCTTCATTTTTAAGTAATAATAAATTTTTAATCGCTGATACTTTGGTGTCTATATCTCCTGCGCCCACCGTAAGTACGACCTGTAAGCTATTATCGGCTTTCAAGATATCTACCAACTCCTCTTTTGCAACGATTGACTTATTTGCTATGGTTACTTTATCCAAAATTATCTGGCTGGTTACGCCTTCCATTGGTTTTTCTCTAGCCGGATAAATATCGAGTAAGAAAAGCTCATCTGCTTTTGACAAAGACACGGCAAATTCGTCACACAAATCTTTCGTTCTGGAAAATAAATGTGGTTGAAATACAACGGTCAGTTTTCTATCCGGATATAATTCTTTAGCGGCTGAAATAGTAGCGTCCAATTCTCTCGGATGATGTGCGTAATCATCAATATATACAAATTTATCCGTGCGCACATGCGTTTCAAATCTGCGTCTGACACCTTTAAAAGTAGCGATGGCATTTCTGATATCACCTTCTGAAACACCAATATTTAAAGCTATTGCGATGGCACCTACTGCATTTTCGATATTGTGTTTTCCGCCATAATACGATATAATATCTTGTATAATTCCATTCGGATGTACTACATCAAATGTATATGCGCCGTTGTTTATTTTAAGATTTTTGGTATAATAATCTGCTGTTGTATCAATTAAACTATATCTATAATTTTTAACATCTTTATTTAAAATTCTCTCAGCAACTGCGCTATTGGAAATCAAAATGCCGTTTGGACGCACTTTATTACAAAACTGGTGAAATGAATTTTCTATAGCTTCGAGATTACCGTAAATATCGAGGTGATCTGTATCTACAGAAGTAATGAGTGCTATATTCGGCTCCAGATTTAAAAATGAACGATCAAATTCATCTGCTTCTGCGACTGCATATTCATTTCCATCAATAAAATTAGAATTAAAATTTATGCAAATACCGCCTAAAAATGCTGCTACACTTTTGTTGGCTGAATGTAAAAGATGTGCAACTATTGATGATGTTGAGGTTTTTCCGTGTGAACCTGCCACGGAAATATTAAACATGGAGTTGGCCGCCAAGCCCAATATTTGCGCTCGTTTCAGTAGGGTATACTCATTTTTCAGATACCAGTTATATTGCTGATGATCTTTTGGAATAGCCGGTGTGAAAATTATCAGCTCTGCTTCTTTATCTAAAGTTTCTATGTTATCATCAAAAGTTATGTTGATGCCTTCTTTTTCCAATTCATCAGTTAATGCCGTACGTGTTTTGTCGTAACCGGAAACTACCTTACCATGCAACTTGAAATAGCGTGCAAGTGCACTCATGCCAATGCCGCCGATGCCAAGAAAATAGATACGTTGTATGGTTGATAGATTTGTCATTTGTTGTTTTTGTCTGAATCGCGGATTAAGCTGATTTATAGATTTCGCTGATTATTTATTTTATTTGTTTAATTATTTCACTCACAATCTCATTTGCTGCATTTGTTTTTGCTAATGTTTTGATGTTGTTTGATAGTTCGTTTAATTTCGTTTCATCTTTCGTTAATTCCAACAGCACATTTCCTAATTTATCTTTTGCTTCGATATCTTTTACTAAAATGGCTGCGTTTTTATTTACCAATGCCATTGCATTTTTAGTCTGATGGTCTTCTGAAACATTGGGTGAAGGAATAAGAATTGCCGGTTTACCAACAATACACAACTCTGAAATGGACAATGCTCCGGCGCGCGAAATAATGATATCTGCCGCACTGTAAGCCATATTCATTTCACGAATGAACTGATGAATTTTGGTATCTGACAGATTATTATTTTTTGTTCTGTCGATAATTCCATCGTAATAAATTTTTCCTGTTTGCCATAATAACTGAAAACCGCTCGCGGAAAATAATTCGATATTCTTTTCAATAGATTCATTAATGGTTCTGGCACCTAAGCTTCCACCAATGATTAATACTGTTTTCTTATCTTTCT
>DAOORG010000034.1:7929-10749 GCA_035389165.1 Chitinophagales bacterium | reverse complement strand
ATGGTTCTGGCACCTAAGCTTCCACCAATGATTAATACTGTTTTCTTATCTTTCTTTAAATCAAAGAAGGCAAGCGCTTCCTCTTTGGAAGGCAAGGCAGCAGTGATATCCTTTCTTACCGGATTTCCGGATAATACTATCTTTTCATTTTTAAAAAACTGATTCAGGTTATCGTAGGCTACAAATATTTTCCGGGCAAATTTTGACAGAATTTTATTGGTTATTCCGGGATATGAATTTTGTTCCTGTATAAATATTTTAATACCCATTAATGCCGCGATAAATAAAACCGGACCACTGGCGTAACCACCTACACCAATACAGGCATTTGGCTTAAACTTACGAATCACATTAAATGCCTGCACTAGACTTTTTATTAATTTAAAAGGAAACAATAAATTTTTAAGGGTGAGGCTTCTTTGCAAGCCTACTACTTCCAAACCTATAATTTTATATCCGGCTTGCGGCACTTTTTCCATTTCCATTCTGCCGCTGGCGCCCACAAATAATATCTCGCAAGATGGCAATTGTTGTTTCAATGCATCTGCAATTGCCACTGCAGGAAAGATATGTCCGCCAGTGCCGCCACCTGCAATAATGAATTTGTATTTTTTAGCTATACTCACTTTTATATTTATTTGATTCTCACATACGCACTGCTGTGCGTATTTACATTATCCATGAATTTCGTCTACGATTTTTTTCTTGTCTTTTTTAGCCGTTGCAGGAGCTACTGTTTCGCGTTCATCAATATGCCTGCTGACACTTAAAATAATTCCTATGGCAAATGCATTAAACCAGATACTGGTTCCACCCCAACTTATAAATGGCAAGGTGATTCCGGTATTTGGCAACAAATGCACATTGACACCCATATGTATCACTGCTTGCAGCACCATGCTGACACCCAACCCAACAGCCATGAGTGCACCAAATGCGCGCGGACTATTTTTTACCAGAAGTATCAGTCGCCACATAAAAAACAAATACAGAAACAATACGAATGCTCCACCGAGCAAACCATATTCTTCTATTAATGTAGAATAAATAAAATCTGAGAAGGCATCCGGAAGGAAGTTACATTGTGTGCTTTTTCCCGGTGCTATTCTGAATAAACCACCTTTTGCTATTGCGATATAAGCTTGTTTTTGCTGGTAAAAATCATCGGACGTTATATCCGGATTTTGCCAACTGGTAAGCCGGCTCAGCCATACGTCTGCTCGTCCATGATCTGGCAGAAAAAACCAGGAGAACGCTACGATTAAACTTGCCATGACAAATCCACCGCCAAATATTGCCATGATAAATTTTGTACTGACGCGACCTATAAACAAGACAACGATACAGGTCATAAATAAGATTGCCGCAGACGATAAGTTATCCAGCATGATGAGTCCGCAGATGAGGACGATTGGTGCCATAATATGTATGGTCACCTCTTTCATATCTTTGATTACACCTGCTTTTTTTGCCAGCATCCTAGATGTATACATGATTAATGCCAGCTTTGCAAAGTCGGATGACTGGAAAGTAAGCCCTACTACAGGAATACGCACCCAACGGCTGGCATCATTAATTCGAACTCCAAAAAATTTTGTATACAAGAGCAATGGCACTGACAAAATCAACATCATTTGTGCCACACGTGAAAAATAACGGTGATCAATTTGATGAATAACATACGTAATAAACAACCCAACGCCTAAAATAAAACCATGTCTTAATAAATAATACTCCGTGTTACCGTGTTCGTTTTTATATGCCAATGAACGAGTAGAACTATAAACCAACAGCAATGAAATAGCACTCAATATGGCAACGATGTACCATATATACTTATCTCCTTTGATGTTGTTGATGATTCTACCTAACATATTTTTTGTCTTAACCGCTGATTAAACTGATTAAATGATTTCTTTGATTCTATTACAGATTTAAGACATTGCGTTTAAATTGCTTACCTCTGTCTTCATAGTTTTCAAATAAATCAAAACTTGCACAACAAGGCGACAATAAAACCACATCACCTTTATCAGTGATATTATAAGCCATTTGTACTGCCTGTTCCATGCTTTGTGTATCGAGAATATAGCCAACTTCTGATGCGAAAGCAGCATGCAATTTTTCATTATCTTTTCCAAGACAAATGATGGCTTTCACTCTTTTATTTACTAAATCTTTAATCAAGGTATAGTCATTTCCTTTGTCAACACCGCCTGCTATTAGTACAACCGGCTTGGTCATAGACTCAAGTGCATACCAGGTTGAGTTTACATTTGTTGCTTTTGAATCATTAATAAAATCTACTCCTTTGATGGTAGCTACAAATTCAAGACGATGTTCCAGATTTTTAAAATCTTCCAGACTTTCACGAATTTTTTCGTTGCGTACACCGATTAATTTTGCAGAGATGGCTGCAGCCATTGAATTGTAGGAATTGTGGATTCCGTGGATAGAGAGTTCACTTGTTGGCATGGTAAAATTGTTTTTATTGAGTTCGATAATTAATTGTTGATTTTCTATGTAAGCGCCGTTGCTTACCTTTTGATGATATGAGAATGGAATTTTTTGTACTTCGGAATTTGCCATGTTAAAATATTCTGTGCTTACAGCATCATCCTGACAATAGATGAAATAATCGTTTGCGTCCTGATTTTTAGTAATACTGAATTTAGATCGGATATAATTCTCGAATTTGTAATCGTATCTGTCCAGATGATCTTCCGTGATATTGCACAAGATGGAAATGAACGGCTTAAATGTGGTGCAATTATCCAATTGGAAACTGCTGACTTCCAGTACAAAATATTCTTTATCACC
>DAOORG010000034.1:0-7829 GCA_035389165.1 Chitinophagales bacterium | reverse complement strand
GAAAGGATAATTTCCTCTGTATGTTTGCCTTCTTCAAATGGAATATTTAATGCAATAAGTTCGTCTTTGTAAGCTTGTTTTATGGTACCAAAATCAGATACAAATACTTCCATTCCTTGCTTTTGTGCAAGTTTGGCTGCGCCTACACCGCTTTCACCACTTCCTAATATGATTATTTTATCTTTCATTGTCTGAACCGCTGATTAAACTGATTTAGTGATTACACAGATTTTCTTTTATCTAATTTTTAAGGTTACGAATGAAATAACTGCTAACAGAATACTGATAATCCAGAAGCGCAAAACAATTTTTGCTTCGTGGTATCCTTCTTTCTGGAAATGATGATGTAACGGAGACATCTTAAAAATTCTTCTGCCTTGTCCGTATTTTCTTTTGGTATATTTGAAATAGCCGACCTGTAGTATAACGGATAAATTTTCAACGAAGAAAATTCCGCACAGTATTGGAATTAATAATTCCTTACGAACAATTAAAGATACCGTTGCAATTACACCACCAAGCATAAGGCTTCCGGTGTCGCCCATAAAAACCGTTGCAGGAAAAGCATTATACCACAAGAATCCTATGGTTGCTCCAATTAAAGCGGCACATACAATTACAACTTCTGCGGAATCCGGTATATATAAAACATTTAAGTAGTCTGCAATTTTAACGTTGCCGGAAACATAGGCAAAAATGGCCAATGTAATCAGCACGATGACAGAAACACCTGCAGCTAAACCATCAATGCCATCCGTAAGATTGGCAGCATTGGAAACAGCCGTTATGATAAATATTACAAACGGAATAAAGAATATCCAACCCCATTTTTGATAATCATTTGTAAAAGGTTTCAGGAAATAAGAATAGTCGAGTAAATTATCTTTGAAAAACGGAATGTTAGTTTTCAATGCTTTTGTTTCGTGCGACAGATATTTATCACCAACAATAATTCCTTTACCTTCGTACATTACATTTGCTGAAGAAAATACCTTTTCCGGTTTGTCCCAGTTTATTTTTCCTTCTTTGCTTATCTGATATTCAAAAACATTATCAAAGTCTCTAACCTTTACTGATGGATGAAAATACAGAACACAGCCAACGACTAATCCAAGAACGACCTGTGCGAGAATTTTAAATTTTCCGCGTAAACCTTCTTTATCTTTTTTAAATACTTTGATATAGTCATCTAAAAATCCGATGCCACCCATCCAGATAGTTGATACTAACAATAATACCACATAGACATTATCCAGTCTTGCAAACAAAACAGTTGGTATAACTATTGCTGCAATAATAATGACGCCACCCATTGTTGGAGTGCCTTTCTTTTCAACCTGACCGTGTAATCCTAAATCTCTTACGGATTCACCAATTTGCATTTTCTGCAACCAGCGTATCACTCTTCTTCCGATTAGCATGGAAATAATCAGTGAAACGATGATAGCCATAGAAGCTCTGAACGTAATGTACTGAAACAATCCTGATCCGGACAGTCCGAAATTTTCCTGAAGATATTTAAATAAGTAGTACAGCATTATTTTTTCATTTCTAAAAATGTTTCCTGCAATATTGCTTTATCGTCAAAAGGATATTTTACGTTCTGTATTTCCTGGTATTTTTCATGTCCTTTGCCGGCCAGCAAAATGATATCTTTTGCATTTGCCAGATTGCAGGCGATACGAATTGCTTCTCTTCTATCTGTTACAGACATCACTTTATTATAATTTTGTGCCGGCACGCCGACTTTCATTTCATTGATGATTTCTTCCGGTTGTTCATTGCGCGGATTATCAGAAGTCAGAATTACTTTGGTGGACAATTCACTTGCGATATGTGCCATATCTGGACGTTTTGTTTTATCGCGATTTCCACCGCAGCCAATTACTGTAATGACCTGTTCGTTGTGTGTTCGAATTTCATTGATAGTATCTAAAACATTTTTTAATGCATCCGGTGTATGTGCATAATCAACTATGCCAATAATTTTTTGTGTTGATGAAGTCATACAATCAAATCTACCTTCAGCACCTCTTAATGTTGAGATAGCGCTTAAGGCTTCATTTTTCTCCATACCCAACAAAACACAGGTTGCATAAATTGCTAATAAATTATAAGCATTAAATCTTCCGGTCATTTGAAGATGCACGTCAATTCCGTCGCATTCAATGATTAAACCGGTAAATGTATTTTCTAAAATTCTGAAGCGAAAATCTGCCAAACTTTTTATCGCATATGAATATTTAGTTGCAGCTGTATTTTGTAACATCACCTCACCGCGCTTATCATCGATATTGGTTAATGCAAAAGCAGTTGCCGGCAATTGGTCAAAGAATTTCTTCTTGGCATAAATATATTCCTGAAACGTTTTGTGATAATCTAAATGATCGTGTGTAATGTTTGTAAAAATTCCACCTGTAAACTCAAGTCCAAAAATTCTATCCTGATCTGCAGCGTGTGAGCTCACTTCCATGAAGGCATACTCACAATTTTCGTCCACCATTTTACGCAGCAATGCATTTATTGCAATCGGATCCGGTGTGGTATGCGTGGAAGGAATTTCTTCGTTATTTATTTTATTGACGATAGTTGACAGCAATCCTGATTTATGATTTTTTTGCACATAAATTTGATGTAATAAAGTTGCCACAGATGTTTTACCGTTTGTACCGGTAACACCTACTAATTTTAAATTTGCTGAAGGATGATTATAAAAATTGCAAGCCATTATTGCTGCGGTTCTGCGTGCATCTTTTACCTGCACATAAACAACTGCTGCCTGCAATTCAACAGGAATCTCTTCACAAACAATTACACTTGCACCTTGTTCTATTACTTTAGGAATGAAAGTATGTCCGTCAACTGAAGAGCCTTTCACGGCAAAAAAGACATCCTTTGCTTCTACTTTACGAGAATCCAATCTCAATTCATTTATTGAAACAGCTTCCTTTCCGATAATAGTTATCGGATGCACATTGAATAATATTTCTTTTAACTCTTTCATTAATTGAGCACCAATTGAATTGAACTTCCTTTTATTATTTGACTACCTGCAGGAATGGATTGTCCTGCTACCTTTCCTTTTCCTATGAAGGAAACTTTTAATCCTTTATTTTCTAAGACATACACGGCATCATCTAATAACATACCACGAACATTCGGCACTGTAGCGTCTTCTATATCTATTTTTCCGATTCCTATTTTTCCGAAGCTGTCACTTTTTACAAATGCATATTCCCAATCTTCTTTAAAATCAAATTTTACGTTGAATCTTTTATTAAATTCGTTTACTTCCTCTTTGGTGCCTTTTAAAAATGGAAGAGGTTTGTTGGCAATGGTTGAATCTTTATTAATTGCTTTGTTGCCTTTTATATTTGAGGTAATAATTTTATCAGCCATTGTTCTGAAAACAGGTGCAGAAACAGCGCCACCGGTTGTAAACAAACCTTGCGGTCCACCAATAACAACGATGCAGGAATACAGTGGATCATCAGCAGGAAAAAAGCCAACGAATGATGACAAATTTTTATCTGTGTAACCAGTTTTTCCAAAGCTCATTTTTGCAGTACCTGTTTTTCCTGCAATACGATAATGTGGTGTACTAATTCCTCTTCCTGTACCGTTTTTATCTTCTACCACACGCAACAGAATTTCTTTTGCCATCGCAGCAGCTTCCGGTTTGCATATTTTTTGTTTTGTAGATGTTGGTTTATATTCTCGAATAACATTGCCATTATCTAATACTTGCTGCACCAAATATGGTTTCATTCTTGTTCCGTTATTAGCGATAGCATTATAAAAAGTAAGTATTTGCAATGGTGTAAATTTGACTTCATAACCATGTGCAATCCATGGTAAAGAAAGTGCACTCCAGTCTTTTGGTTTATGTATTACCGGTGATGATTCACCTTTTAAATCTATATGAGCAGCTGCCGTTAATCCGAAATCCTCTAATTTATTATAGAATTTTTGTTTGTTATTTCCATAGAACTGTGTTATCCATTTCGCGATTGCCACGTTTGAAGAAATTGCCAATGCTTTTCCTGGTGTCAGAAAACTATATTGTGAATTATGACCATCATCTGTTAGAAGTTGACCTGCAAAAACAGCACTTGCATGATTAGAATTTATGGAATCTGTCAGCTTAATAAAGCCATCATCGAATAATGCCAGGTATCCTGCAATTTTAAAAACAGAACCAGGTTCATTGCTTAAGCCAATTGCATAATTATAGTTTTCGCTGTAGGTTGCATCTTTGATTTTTCCTAAATTGGCAATTGCTTTTATAGCGCCGGTTTTTACTTCCATTAGAATAGCGCAGCCAAAATCAGCCTGATATTCCGTGACTGCCTGCATTAATGTAGACTCCGTAATATCCTGCAATCCTAAATCTATAGTAGTAATAATATCGTATCCGTTTTTGGGTTCAATTTGTCCTGCACCTTTAATTGGCACCCATTCGCCACCGGCAATTTTCTGTTTCAATACTTTTCCGTTCACACCTTTTAACAAAGAATCAGATGCTTCTTCAAGGCCGATATCCTGTGCATTATCACGGATTAAGCCGATTGTTCTCTGAGCAAGATGGCCATAAGGATTTCTGCGTTCCTGATGTGTTTCTACAATCAATCCACCTTTAAATTTTCCTTCTCGGAAAAGCGGCCATTTCTTTATATCTTTTAATAAGGAATAATCTGCATTGGCACATAATGGATAATAACGCTTCTTTTGTTTTCTTGCTTTAATAAGTTGTTCTTTATAACCCTGAACGGTATTCTTATTAAAATTCTTCCACATGTAAAATGCCAGTGAATCCACATTTTTCTTAAAAATTTCATTTGTCATTGCTTTGGAAGCAAAGTCGATGTGCAGCTCAAAGTAAGGAACAGAAGTAGCGAGCAACTTATCATCTGCAGAATAGATATTTCCGCGTTCAGCTTTTACATCGAAGTAATTAGTGGTTAAGCTATCTGCCAATGACTTCCAGTAGCCTTGTTTGTAAGTCTGAATATGGTATACCTTTCCCAGCACGGCGACTCCAAACAAGGAGCACAATCCGCCGATGAGGTAGATACGAAATAATATGTTAGACTTAATATTCACTACTTGATAACTTTCTTTATTCTAATGTTCCTTTTTTTACTTCAATTTTCTGCGGTGGCTGCACCAACGATTTCAATCCGTATGGTTCCAGAATTTTTTGTAATTCAGATTGTTTGCTTTTCTGATTCATTTCTGTTTTAACGGTCATATATTCCCAGCGCAATTCTTTTATTGTTTCCTGTTTTTTATTTATTCCACGGTTTAGACGAACTGCCATATGTGTATTAAAAATTTCGATGACACCAATCAGTACAATGGCGACAACGAACAAGAAATTATGCATAACCTGTGCATAAGAAATAAAATCATCAATGCCAAATGCACGTAATATCGTTTCCACCATCTTTTGCAGTTTGGTTTGTGTTGGCAGTTGTTCGATATTTATTTCTTCTTCCGTCATTTTATTTTTTCCGCTATTCTTAATTTGGCACTTCTTGCTCTTGAATTTATTTTCAATTCTGCAGTACTTGCTTCAATTGGTTTTTTGGTGATTACTTTTAAATGATGTTCAAAATTTCCGAATACATCTTTTTCCGGTTCGCCTTCAAACACACCATTCTTCATGAAATTTTTGGTTAGCCGGTCTTCCAAAGAATGATAACTCATGATGACCAATCGTCCGCCTTCTTCTAATACTTCTTCACTTTGCTGTAAAAAATCTTTTATGGCATTCAACTCATCGTTTACTTCAATTCTGATTGCCTGGAAAACCTGTGAAAAATATTTCACCTCAATTCCTTTAGAAACCATCTTACAGATATCTACTAAATCTTTGGTAGTTTCAATTGGCTGAATGCTTCGCTGTTCCACAATTTTATGTGCCAATGTTTTTGCATTGATCACTTCGCCGTAAAATCCCAGAATATTTTGAAGTTGTTCTGCAGAATATGTATTCACTACTTCTTTTGCACTGATGCCTTCTTTGGTGTTCATACGCATATCCAGCGGTGCATCAAAACGTGTGGCAAAACCACGAGACGGTTCATCGATTTGGTGCGATGAAATGCCGAAGTCAGCTAAGATGCCTTGTACGCGTGTAATGCCGTGCAATTTTAAGAATCGTTTTAAGTGTCTGTAATTTGCCTGTATTAGTGTGAACCGATTATCATTTGGCACATTTCGTTTTGCATCATCATCTACATCAAATGCAAACAATTTTCCTTTCTCACTTAATCGTTCCAGAATTTTTGTTGAATGTCCGCCGCCGCCGAAAGTCACATCTACGTATATTCCGTCCGGCTTGATATTCAAACCATCCATACATTCATTCAACATTACCGGAATATGATACATGTACTTTTCTCCTCTTTTAAAGAACTATTTGTTATTGTTTAATTTTGCCCAGATTTCATCGGCCATTTGTGCAAAGTTTTCCGGCTCTTTCGCAACTGAACTGTAATACACTTCGCTGTTCCAAATTTCTATTACATCGCCAAATGCCAAAATCACTACTTCGTCTTTAATGCCCACCGCGTCAGTCAATCTTTTTGGAATCAACACTCTGTCGTTACTGTCTAAATCTACCTGTGATGCAGCCTGATAGAAATAGCGCAAAAACTCACGCTCTTTAGATTGAAACCAGTTCAGTTTTTTGTTCATTTCATCCGTAATCGTATTCCATTGTGTGATTGGATATAAGCGCAAACAGTTATCCAACCCTTTGTTGATGACATACTTACTGTTAGTTTCTTCCGGAATCTGACGCAACAAATCAGTCGGTAACCGAAGGCGGCCTTTGCCGTCTACTTTTACTTCATATTGACCTGTTAATGCGTTCATGTGGTGTGTGGTGAATTCTGATAGACAAAAATAGTCTAAATGTTACACAAATTCCCACTTTCTACCACTTTTTACCGTTGATTATCATGTTAATAAGTCTAAAAATGTGCATATCTGCGAATTTTGTGTGAATTTGATGTTTATTAAAAATCTAAATAGCTGATTATCAACAGCTATTTATTAACAAGCACTTATTCACAAAAAGAAAAATGTAGAGAAAATGGTGGGAATTTGAACTCAAATTGAGCTTAATCGGTATTATATTTTTGGATTCAAGTGTATTTTATTTATAGATTTAATACTACTAACTCAAAAATTCTTATTTTGTATCATGCTGCATCCTGTTATCCTGTTAGTTCAAAAGATTGAATTACACTATCCTAAAGAAATACAGAAATTTTTTGCTGTTTCTAAAAAACAACGAACCGAGAAATTTTATAAGCTTATAACTATTGCAAAAAATGAAGAACAACTGGATAAAAGTTTGTTATTTAAAAAATTATTTGCCAAATCTTATTCTGAGAAAAATGATTATTTATGGCGTAATGAAATACGTATACTGAAAGAAGAACTGGAAACATTTTTAATTCAGAAAGAACATGAACATTTTTCTAAGAACAATCAAGCGTATAATGATTGGTTGTTAATGCATGCATATGATAAATTAAAGTTTAGTGATGGCATGGATGAAAAACACGAAACTTTGTTGAAAGAAAAAGACGATTATGCATCCTATTCTTTTGTTATGGATGCTTGCTTATTACAGTTAAATAATTTACATCATAAAGTTCCGGATTTAATTAAACGCATGAATGAATATCCGGCTCAAATCAAAGACAGCAGGCAAGTTTTGAAAGATATGATTTCTGCTTATTGTGCCAAATTGAATGTACAAAGTTCCTATTATAACTGGATATCTTACAATCACAAATTAGAACAACGAGAAA
>DAOORG010000033.1:3833-15837 GCA_035389165.1 Chitinophagales bacterium | reverse complement strand
GCAACTAATCAAAATGAAATTGTAGTAAATGGAATGTCGCCTTCCAAAAGAGATTCGCCATTTTCTAACTCTGGAATGGTAGTAGCTGTGGATGAAAATGATTGGAAAAATTTTAAGCAATTTGGTGCTTTAGCAGCCATGGAATTTCAAAAAAGTGTAGAGCAAAAAGCGTGGCAACTGGCTGGACAAACACAAATTGCACCGGCACAAAAAATGCAGGATTTTGTGCAGAAGAAAGTTTCCTCTTCACTATTAGATACCTCTTATCAACCTGGATTAGTATCCGTAGAAATGCGTGATTTTTTACCTAACGAAATCGCATTTTGTTTGCAGGAAGGATTTAAAAGTTTCGGCAATAAGATGCGTGGTTATTTAACGAATGATGCTCAAATTATTGGCGTGGAAAGCCGAACTTCTTCACCGGTAAAAATACCACGCGATAAAGAAACGTTTGAACATGTTTCCACTAAAAGATTGTTTCCATGTGCCGAAGGTGCCGGCTACGCTGGTGGAATCATGAGTGCCGCAATGGATGGCGAACGCTGTGCGGAAGCATTAGTGAAAAAGTATGTTATCTAATTGTATCTACATGGATACTTAACTATGGATAAGACTTCTAGTTTATTTTAAGCCTAATTTTACTGTACATTTCTTAGTATGAAAAAATACACAGTTATTATTATCGGAAGCGGTTTCGGTGGACTAGCATCTGCCGTTAATCTTTTAAAAAATGACATTCAGGATTTTTGTATTCTGGAAAGACGAGAATTTATGGGTGGCACGTGGTGTCAAAATACTTATCCTGGTGCAGCGGTGGATGTGCAATCGCCATTGTATTCATTGTCCTTTGAACCGTATAAATGGTCGCAGATGTTTGCAGAGCAGAGTGAATTGCAGGAGTACACCAATTTTGTAATTGATAAATATAAACTCAGAGAAAAAACCATCACCAATACCAATGTCAATAGCATTAAATGGATAGATGAAGATAAACTTTGGGAAATATCTACGCAAGATGTAAAATACTATGCGCAGTTTGTTATCAATGCATCAGGACCTTTAAGTACACCTGTAATACCAGATTTTAAAGGCAAAGACACGTTCAAAGGCAAATCTTTTCATACAAATAATTGGGATCATACTTATGATTATAAGAATAAGAGAGTGGCTATTATTGGCAGTGGTGCCAGCGCTGCACAAGTTATTCCAACTATTGCACCGGATGTAAAAGAATTGCATATTTTTCAAAGAACACCGCATTGGGTATTGCCACGTCCAGATAAAAAGTTTAGCGCAGTAGAGCAAGAATTATTAGGAAATAATCTAGTATATCAAGCTGTTAGAAAATCTATTTATTGGTCTTTAGAAACCAGAGTGATTGGTTTTAAATATTCGCCATTTATGTTGAAGTTGGTGGCACAAAGAGAAGCTTTAGCCTATCTGAAAAAAGCAATACCTGATGAAACGCTGCGCAAAAAAGTAACACCGGATTTTACCATAGGTTGCAAACGTATTATTTTATCAAGCACTTTATATCCAGCCTATTGCAGAAAGAATGTAAGGTTGTATAATAAGACTCAAGGCATCAAAGAAATAACCGAAAATGGTATCATCACACAGGATGGCAAAAAAATAGAAGTAGATTTAATTGTTTATTCAACTGGTTATGATGCAACAGATAACGCAATTGCATATCCAGTGGTAGGAAAAAATAATTATGCATTGCAAACATTTTGGAAAGACTATCCACGTGCTTATTTAGGAACAGCTATTCCCAAGTTTCCTAATTTATTTGTGATAACAGGTCCAAATACAGGTATCGGACATACATCTGCTATTTTTGTTATTGAAGCACAGCTTTTATACATTATGAAAAGTATTAAAAAGGTATTAGCAGAACAGAAGCAATCTATAGAAGTAAAGGGTGAAGCGGAAGATAAATATACAACTATGATTCACGAAGAGATGAAGCGAACAGTATGGAAATCCGGTGGTTGCAAGAGTTGGTATCAAAGCAAAAGCGGCCATGTTATTGCGATGTTTCCCGGATTTAGTTTTACCTTTAGAAATATGGCTAATAATTTTAAACCGAAAGATCATATCTTATCATAATAAATTCAATCAAGATGAAAAATTTTAAAAATAAAGTAGTGGTAATTACCGGAGCCGGTTCAGGAATGGGCAGAGCTTACGCCATTGAATTTGCAAAACTTGGTGCAAAAATAGCATTGAATGATTATGATAAAGCTGCGTTAGATGAAACAGTTTCGTTACTGTCTAATACTAAAAATGTATTGGCATTGGCGTTTGACGTATCGGATAAAAATAGCATGTTTGATTTTGCTGATAAAGTAAAAGCCGAATTGGGAAATGCTCATGTCATCATAAATAATGCCGGTATTGAAGGAAGCGGAAGACCGATTTATCTGACTACGGTAGAAGAAGACCACAAAATAATGAACATCAATTATTTTGGTGTCGTACACGGCACGAAAGCATTCCTGCCGCAGATTGTAGAGAACAACGAAGGCGCAGTGGTGAATATTTCCAGCATCTTCGGTTTAATTGGAACACCCAACAACGGAGATTACTGTGCCAGTAAATTTGCTGTCAGAGGTTTTACCGAAGCACTGATGGCAGAGTTTCACGAAAGCAAAACCATCTCAATTCATTGCGTGCATCCTGGTGGCATTGCCACTAATATTGTAAGAAGTGAAGAGGGAAAAGAGTTCAGTAAAAAGTACCTGACCACGCCGCCGGAGACCATTGTAAAACACGTGATTGAATCTATCAGACTGAAGAAATCTAAAATTGTGTTTGGTAATGATTCGTTCAAAACATGGTTGGGTTCCAATTTTGTTCCTCAAGGAATATTAAAAGGCATTATCTGGAATGAAATCAAGAATGTTGTAAACAAAGACGAATACAGGAAATTCATTAAATAAGCTGATAAATAATTACTGATTTATTTCAGCAACCATTCCTTCACCGTAGCATTAAATTCATCGGCTTTATCTACCATTACCCAATGACTGCAGTTAAATGCCTGTACTTTATTTTCAGGTTTGCTTCTTAATTCTTCCATCCATTTTTCCGTCTGAAATAAAAACGGTTTTTTTAAGCCATAGGTGTAGAAAAACGGAAAGCTGGGTTTTATTTGCTTAAGAGATTTCATGCCACCGTTTGCACCCAACCAGCGCATGGCATATGGCAATCCCATGCCGGCGTGTATGTTGTCAAAATTACTTCTGGCTTTCAAGCCTTTCGCCATGGTTTTATGAATAAAATTATTTTTAGTGAGCCAGCCTAAAGCTAATGTAATCTGATAAGAGAATACCATTAGTTTTGCCTGCACGCTTAATGTTTTCTCAAATTCAGGAGAAGAAGCATCGCCAACATCTATCGCCACCATTTTTTCTATTTTTTCAGGATAGCGCATTGCGTACTCGTACCCGAAAACACAACCCCAGTCGTGCACCATCAGTATAACTTTATTTTCCGGACTTACCGTATCTGCTATTGCTTTTATGCGAAGTATAATATCATCCAGCGTATATTTTTTCGTGTCACCTTTTTCAAAGCCAGGTAGCGTGAACGTAACACAGGTAAAATCATTCTTAAAGAAGTCGACTTGTTGCTGCCATATTTCGTGTGTGTCTGGCCATCCGTGAATCATGATGATAGTGGATTTGCCTTCACCATTTAGATATACTTTTGTTCCCTGTATGTCGATTGTTTTTTTCATAAAATTAAATTACTGCTGATTTAAAATGCACTTAAATGATTTGAGGCTTTAGCTCTTTCTTAAATTCAATAAAATAAAAATAGATAGCGGCAATCGTCTCTAAAACAAAAAATGAAAACACTACGAAATGACCATTCGGAATATATTCATTTAATCCAAACCAATTTTGAGTAGTAAAAACAATACCAGCAACTAGCAATAAATTGATATATTCTGTAATAACACCAAGTAGTTTTTTATCCATCAACGTTGTGTAAGAAAAAATGGAAAACAATAAAAACAAACCATAATAAATGTATAGATTATTGCTTTGTAAGTTTTTTATATTAAAGAAAAGAAAACCCATTAATAAAAACATTGCGGTAAGATGTATCTGACTCCAGATTTGGAATTTTTTTGAATACTTTGGATTGTATTTTTCAAAATTATACACATCATCTGCTTTTAAATAAAAAACGGGATACTTTTCTTCGATGTCTTTTGGCCGCCAACCGGTTGGCATAAACCAGACTTTAATTTTATCCATCCAGTTTTTTGTTCTGATAGCATCTTTAATCAGTAACCAAACGTGTTGTGTGTTTATTAAAAACGGATTCCAGGTGCGTACCGGCCTGCGAACGCCATATACACAAGGCTCTTCTGTTAATTCTTCCTGGAAAGTGCCGAATAGTTTGTCCCAGATTATAAATATCTGCGAATAGTTTTTATCCATGTAAATTGCATTCATAGAATGATGCACGCGATGATGTGAAGGTGTTACAATTATTTTTTCTAAAAATCCCATCCTGTTTATTAATTTGGTGTGATACCAGAATTGCATAAACAAATGTATGGGTGCTGTAATGATATAGACTTCTTTCGGAATGCCGAGAACTGCAAGAAAAATTCCAATACAGAATATGAATAGTAAATTACTTAAGACAGCAAATTGCTGACGTAAAGCACAAGGCAAGTTATATTCTTCACTACTGTGATGTATGATGTGCAGATTCCAAAAATAATTTATTGTATGCGAGATCCTGTGATACCAGTAACCACCAAAATCCATAACTAAAAATGCAATTATATACGTTAGCGCGGTATTTTCTTTCCAGTGAAAAATAGATAAATTGTCTACTAAAAATTCATACGAGAAAACAACAATAGTTAAGCCTAAAACATCTTTAATGGTATTCGTCATGCCGGAATACAAACTGGAAACGGAGTCAATATAGTTGTATTCTTTATTCTTTATAGCGTAAGCAATGATTTCAATTAAAATGAGCACCACAAAAATTGGCATTGCAATCAGTAAAATTAAACCGTAAGTATCCATATTGACTGCTAAGTTATTAGTTTATAAGTTACGGTATACTTACCTAAAGTTAAGTAATCAGAAAAGAAAGGAGCCTGATTAGTTCAGGCTCCTTCTTGCTTATTCATACTTCGCTTATTTCTGAAAAGGATTTTTCATCGCATCTTCCGGCACTTTTCCGGTCAGTGTTTTCAGGAAGGTTGCAATGCTTTTCGCTTCCGCATCACTTAAGGTTTTATTAAGTTCCGCTTTTGCCATGATAGAAATTGCCTTGTTTAAATCCGACACACTTCCGTCGTGGAAATAAGGTCCGGTTTTTTCAACGTTTCTCAAAGACGGAACTTTAAACACAAATAAGTCAGCAGCATTTTTACTAATAGTAATTTTACCGGAGTCCACTTTAGCACTCTTGGTTAAATCCCAATAGTTACCATATATTCCAAATTTTTGAAACATCTGTCCACCTAATGCAACACCAGCATGACAAGTAGTGCAACCTGTTTTAATAAACAAACTCAAGCCATCTTTTTCTTCTTTAGAAAGCGCATTTGCTTTGCCAGCAATAAATTCATCAAATTTAGATGGCGTAATTAATGTTCGCTCAAATGCACCGATAGCTTTTTCTAAATTTCCATAACTAACCGCATTTTTATCAGTTGGGAAAGCAGCAGCAAATAGTTTTTTATACGTTTCATCTTTTTTCAGTCTGTCTTCCACCAATGCTTTGCTTGGCATATGCATTTCAACAGGATTCATAATAGGCATACCAGCCTGCTCTTCCACGTCTTTGGCTCGGCCGTCCCAAAATTGTGTGGTGTGTAATGCTGCATTCAAAACAGTAGGTGAGTTTCTGCCGCCGGGTAAACCGTCATCGCCAATGGAAAACGCTTTGTTGTCAACACCAAAAGTTGACAGGTTATGACAGGAATTACAACTGTTATTTCCTTTCATCGATAATCTTGTATCATAATACAGCATCTTACCCAATGCTACTTTTTCTGCTGTTATTGGATTTGCCGGATTATCTGCTTGCTGAGGTAGCGATTGAAAAATCCCACTGGCTGTTATTTGCAGAGAGTCAATTCCACCATCTACGGTGAAATCATTGGTGCTTAATTTTGGTTTGCAACCAGCTATAGAAATAAGCAATACAGCTACAGCGGTTGTCATCTTTAAAAATTTAAGATTTTCTAATTTTTTCATTTGAATATATTTATCTACATCAAATTTATACAACATTTCAATCTTGTATATTCAAGTATAATTAAGTTTAAATTTAGTTACTGTAAATCTTTAGATGGTTTCTAAATAATTTTAATTTTACTCTAGAATTCCGACTTATTACTTGATAAAAATCATTTACTTTACTAAAAATTTAATTGAATGAAAATTTACCAGATAGATGCTTTTACGAATGAAGTTTTTAAAGGCAATCCGGCAGCAGTAGTGCCATTAGAAAAATGGTTGCCAACAGAGACTATGCAACAAATTGCCGCTGAAAATAATTTGGCAGAAACCGCATTTTTTGTACAAGAAGAAAATCACTTTCATATAAAATGGTTTACACCAACTGTAGAAATCGAACTGTGTGGTCATGCCACTTTAGCATCGGCATTTGTTATTTATAATTATTTGAATTACGATAAAAATGAAATTCATTTCACTTGTATGGTTGGCGATTTATTTGTTACAAAAAACGAAGATTGGATTACGTTGAATTTTCCATCTATAGAAACTCAAATTGAAAAAGCACCGGAAGTTTTGGCTCAGGCAATAGGCACGCATCCAATTGCATTTTACGATTCAAAAACAAAGTATGTTGCCTTACTGGAAGATGAAGATGCAGTGCAGAATTGTCAACCGGATTTTACGTTGATTAATCAGTTAAACAAGAATCTCATCATAACAGCAAAAGGGAAAGAAGTAGATTTTGTGTCAAGATTCTTTGCACCTCAATCTGGAATTGATGAAGATCCGGTAACCGGTTCAGCACATTCTGTTTTAATTCCATTTTGGTCAAAGAAATTAAATAAGATAGAAATGACGGCAATGCAATTATCAAAACGCACCGGCTTTTTAAAATGCAAACATCTTGACGACAGAGTAGAAATGAGTGGTCAGGCAGTTTGCTATTTAGTTGGCGAAATTTTTCTTTAGTTTTTATCAAATGCATATACCAATTTATGGTGATGTTGTTTATCTTAGTAAGATGAAGCGTTATTACATTTATCTTTGCATTTCTTTCTTTCTTTTTTCATGTAAAAAAGACAATACAAGTAAATCAATTACAGATGATCCAACTATCATTCAGGATCAGTATGGAAGGCATTTAATTTTACATGGTTTAAATACTTCTTCCAGTGCCAAAGTTGGCAATTATCATCCTTGGATTGTTGAATCTGATGTAGAAAGAGAAGATACTGCATTTGGATTTAACTTTGTTCGATATTTAACTTCCTGGGTGGCTATCGAGCCAGAAAAAGGAATTTATGATGAAGTTTATTTAAATGAATTGGAACGTCGTATCAACTGGTACACTTCACGCGGAATGTATGTGATGATTGATATGCACCAGGATGTGTATGGTGCTGCTGTTGGTGGCAACGGAGCTCCTGATTGGGCTTGTAGAACGGATGGAGCTGCACCTATTAGTTTGCCTGGTGGAACACCGTGGTGGTTGAAAAACATCGACCCAACTGTGGTTAATAGCTGGATAAATTTCTGGCAATACACGAACCATAAAGATTTGCAAGACCATTATATTTTAGCATGGCAGAAAATTGCAGAGCGTTTTAAGAACAATCCTTATGTTATTGGATACGATTTGATGAATGAGCCCTGGGGCGGCGATTTAATTAAAGTATTTTTGACCGGTGAATTTGAACGTTCTCAACTATCGGCACTTTATAGTCGCTTGATTCCGGCTTTAAGGAAGACTGATCCGAATAAATATATTTTCTTTGAACCGACACCGGCACCGGTTACATTTGGTGCACCTTCTAATCTTCCTAAAATTAGTGATACCAGAAGCTCAGGCAGGTTGGTTTATGCGCCACATTGTTATCCATATGACACACACGAAGGCTTAGGCTACACAGCAACCTCGAAACAACAACTAAAAGATTGGGAACGCGAACGAAAAAAAGAAACACTAATGCATGGCAATATTCCATTGGTGTGCGGAGAATTTGGGTTATCGCCAACTCAGGCAGGTTTTTCGGATTATCTGGCAGATTTCAATGCTATGTCTGATAAGAATCTTTGGCACTGGACGTATTGGAGCAACGATTTAGGAGGCTGGAGTCCTTTAAATGCAGATAGAAGTGAAACGGTGATTCTTCAGCAACTAATCAGAGCCTATCCGAAAGCTACAGCAGGTAAGTTAGAGACATTTAGTTTTGATCCAATTTCAAAGAATTTCTCTATGACTTTTGTTTCAAATTCCGCAATAACACAACCTACAGAAATATTTATTCCTACGCGTTTTTATCCAACCGGATGGAATTTTACTGTCTCAGGTACCACCAATTATTCCCAAACATTTGATGCTGTAAAACAAGTGTTGAAATTCACTACTACAGAAAATGCAAAGGAAATTACAATAGAAATTGTACCGAAGTAGCCTTTTGTTATTTCATTTTTTACTTTTTTTGTTAATATTTAGTGAAAATAATACGTATTAATTCACAAAAAATGTGAATTTGTTAAGTACAATATTTACTTTTGCAATCTGAAAAGCTATTTGTGAACACCCTACGTACATACTTTAATACTATTGTTGAAAATTGGAGAATCGCTCTCCAGCATAAAAATATTAAGTATCAGTTCATCATTACGATGTTGTCATACATCTTTCTTTTCAAGTATTGCAGAATAGTAATGACAATTTTTGAGAATAGAAAAGGCACACAAATTCACGATCCTTTTTTAGCTCAACTTCCGGTAATCGATGCATCTAATGTGATTTTTATTCTTACCTATTCAGCACTGGCAATATTTATTCTTTCAAATCTTATTAATCCATTGCGATTTATTAAGGGTTTGCAGGCGTATAGTTTGTTGCTTATTATGCGCACTATTACAATTTATTTAGTGCCATTAGAACCACCTATCGGCATGATAGTTTTAAAAGATACTGTTTCTAATTTCTTCATGAATTCCAATACAGGAAGTTATATCGTAAAAGATTTGTTTTTCTCAGGACATGTTTCTGCAGTTGTTTTATTCTTTTTAATTGCAGAAAATAAACTGGTTAAAACTAAATTACTGGTGTTAGCATTTGCCATTGGTACTCTTATCTTGCTTCAACACGTACACTATGTGATGGATGTGGTGGCTGCACCTTTCTTTTCCTTTCTGGCTATTAAAATAGTTGCTTTAGCACACAAAGACAAATCAATATCAGTGCTTTCTTCTAAAAGACTTTCCGGCAAGAATTAATTTTCATCTGTTAGCTTTAATTTCACCTATTTCTGTTTTACAAGCGAATACTACTGCTTATCTTTACTGAATGTCATCCGAATTTAGTCATATATCATTTGAAGAATTAGTAAAAAAAGAAAAAAATGCTGCTGTCAATTTTTCCGGTGTACTTCCTTTGCAAGGATATGTAGCGGGAATCAGACCTTTTTTGCGCGGACCTTATTCTTCCATGTACGTCAACCAACCCTGGACCATTCGGCAATATGCAGGATTTTCTACGGCTGAAAAATCTAATGAATTTTATAAGAAGAACTTAGCACAAGGACAAAAAGGATTATCCGTTGCCTTTGATTTAGCTACACACCGTGGCTATGATTCAGATCACGAACGCGTATTCGGCGATGTTGGCAAAGCCGGTGTTGCTATAGATACCGTTGAAGACATGAAGATTCTATTTGATGATATTCCATTAGATAAAATTTCCGTTTCTATGACAATGAATGGAGCCGTGTTGCCTATTCTGGCATTTTATATAGTAGCGGCTGAAGAACAAGGTGTAGATCAAAAGTTATTAAGCGGAACTATTCAAAATGACATTCTGAAAGAGTTTATGGTGCGTAATACTTATATCTATCCACCAACGCCATCCATGAAAATTATTTCGGATATCTTTGAGTATACCAGTCAGAACATGCCGAAATTTAATTCTATTTCTATCAGCGGCTATCATATGCAGGAAGCCGGTGCTACACCGGAAATTGAACTGGCATATACATTGGCAGATGGACTGGAATATATCAGAACTGGAATTAAAGCTGGATTGAAGATTGATGACTTTGCTCCACGTTTGTCATTCTTTTGGGCAATCGGTATGCAACATTTTAAAGAAATTGCAAAGATGCGCGCGGCTCGTTTGTTGTGGTCTAAAATTGTTTCGCAATTTAATCCAATCTCAGAAAAAAGTTTAGCATTGCGCACACATTGTCAAACCAGTGGCTGGAGTTTAACCGAACAAGATGCATTTAATAACGTTACACGTACCTGCATCGAAGCATTAGCAGCAGCATTGGGCGGTACTCAATCTTTACACACCAATGCGCTGGATGAAGCCATTGCATTGCCAACCGATTTTTCTGCAAAGATTGCGCGCGACACACAAATCTACCTGCAAAAAGAAACAGACATTTGCAGAACCGTAGATCCTTGGGCTGGCTCGGAATACGTAGAAAAGTTAACGAATGAAATCGCACAAAAAGCCTGGACACTAATAGAAGAAGTGGAAAGTTATGGTGGTATGACAAAAGCCATAGAAGCAGGTATTCCGAAAATGCGTATAGAAGAAGCTGCCGCACAAAAGCAAGCGCGCATTGATAGCGGACAGGATGCAATTATTGGTGTTAATTTATTTCAAACGGATGACGAACAAACGTTCGATATTCTGGATATTGATAATGCAGCAGTACGCGACAAACAAATTGCAAGATTAAAAGACATTAAAGCAACAAGAAATTACGAAGCAGTACAAGAAATTTTAAATCGACTAACAGAGGCTGCTGTCAACAACGATAAAAATTTGCTAGCTTTATCAATAGAAGCTGCACGACAACGCGCTACTTTAGGCGAAATTTCATCTGCTTTAGAAAAAGTTTTTGGCAGGTATAAAGCTACTATCAGAAGTATTGCAGGCGTGTATTCATCAGAAATAAAAATGAATAAAGATTTCCAGACAGCACGAAATTTAGCAGATGCCTTTGCTGAAAAAGTGGGCAGAAGACCACGTATAATGGTGGCTAAAATAGGACAGGACGGCCACGACCGTGGTGCTAAAATTATAGCAACTGCATTTGCAGACATTGGTTTTGATGTAGACATCGGTCCTTTATTTCAAACACCGAAAGAAGCTGCTATGCAAGCTGCAGAAAATGATGTACATATTATTGGTGTTTCTTCTTTAGCTGCAGGACATAAAACGTTAATTCCGCAATTAATCCAGGAATTAAAAAAGATAAAACGAGAAGATATCCTGGTTGTCTGTGGTGGCGTTATTCCAAAACAAGATTACGATTTCTTGTATAATGCAGGTGTTTCCGGTATTTTCGGACCAGGCACCGTAATAGCTAAAGCAGCTATTGAGATAATAGAAAAACTATCTTAAGTTTTTTTGTTCAGTTATTTGTATACTTATTGTTTAAGTATTTAAACATTATTGCTTGTATTCAAATTCAAATTACCATTTTATGTTAAAAAATTGTTTTGTTTAATTTTTTTTTAAAAAGTTTAAACAAAATCAAACTTCATGCTGTTTACTATTTATTAATCACTCAAAAATTAAATAGTATGAAAAAATTAAAATTAACACTTTTAGGAATTTTGGCAATGACATTCGCATTCACAGGATGTAAAGAAGATGAACCGGAATTAAAAAACATCGTTGAACTTGCACAAGGAAACGCTAACCTTAGCATCTTAGTACAAGCTGTTGTAAGAGCAGGTTTAGATGATGACTTGGCTGGAGCTGGTCCATTCACCGTTTTTGCACCAAC
>DAOORG010000033.1:0-3733 GCA_035389165.1 Chitinophagales bacterium | reverse complement strand
TTTAAAGAACATAGTACACAAATCTGCAGTTAAACTTGCATTGTGTTAATTAGTTTTTTGGTTATATTTTTAATGCAGGTGTGCTTTCTGAGCACACCTTTTTTTATTTTAACACCTTTAATAAGCAAATTAGCTGCTAAATTTTCATTCAAGTTTTTTTAATTCGTCTACAAACCTAAAAACTCCCGATTTTTCTTTATTTTGCATCCTGATTTAGTATTGATAAATGAGAAAGCATTTTTTATATTTTTCCTTATTGTTGTTTGTATTAATGTGTACGCTTACTTCGGCTGTTGCACAGGAAAATAAATATAAAGACATTATTAAAACAGATGGATTAAAAAACAAAAAGTACCTGGCAACTATTTCAGGAATTGCAGATTTAGAATTGTTTAAACCGGTTACTATTAATTTAGGAATGTCGTTTAGTGGAAGTATTCGTTTGTTGTATAAACCAAAATTAAACAAAGGCAAAAGCGTGTACAGTCCTAGAATTATTGAACGCGAAATTTTTATTAAACCAACTTTTGGGTACATCTACCGAAAACGTTTTAATACAGCCTTGTTTTTTATTCCAGAATTGGCATATCGCCACACCTTTTATAAAGGAATATTTTTAGAAGTAAATCTGGATGCCGGTTATATGTACACCAAAATGAATGCACCTACTTACGAACGTCAGGATGACGGAAGTTTTAAGAAGATATTTTTCGGCTATCACAATGTAATGCTTGGCGGTAAATTAGTAGCAGGATATGATTTTTCTAAAGTACTGAAAACACCGTTAGCACTAAATTTTGGAACCGGAGTTTTATATCGCTATCCTTCTAATCAACAATGGGTAAGAAGAATTTATATTGAAGCCGGTCTTTCCTATGTGTTCAGAAGAGCAAAAGAATAAGAATATGCAATTGAATCGTATCATATCATCCATTTTGTTTTTTGCAGTACTTTTTATTGCAGGATGTTCTCCTGACCCAAAGCCGAACGGTGATCAGGTAGATAATTATTATTTTGTAAAAGTTGGGAATGTGGCTTTGCCGGTGCGTGTTTGCGGTAATATCAATTCAGATATAGCTATCGTTTTTGTTCATGGCGGTCCCGGTGGCTCGGCACAAGCAGAACGCGGAAATGTATATTGGAAAGAAATTGAGAAATATTATAAAGTAATTTACTACGACCAGCGTGGTTCCGGTGTTACACAAGGAAATACAAAACCGGAAGAGATGAGCATTGAACAATTTAGCGAAGATTTAGATAATATAGTTGACTTTACCAAACAGGTGGCTAAAGCCAATAAAATATTTATTCACGGAGCCAGTTGGGGTGGTGGTTTAGCCACTTATTATCTGTTGGATACAGCTCATCAGAATAAATTAAAAGGTGCTATTATAGAAAGTCCGGCATATGATATTAAAAACGGAGCTTTATTATCCATACAATGGCTTTTACAAAAAGCAGATTCCATGATTGCATTGGGTAAAAATATTGATTATTGGAATAATTGCAAAGAACGATATACTGCAAATCCAATTCTGACTAAAGATGATTTTAAACAACATCAGTTATACTTAACACAAGTATTTGGGTTAGTTGCTAATCCGGCAAACATACAGGTTCAAACCGTGAGCGTTCCTAAAATTGAAGTTTCGTTGAGTTATTCAAATGCAGAATTCGCACCGGCTACTTTAACGTATGAAGGTCAATCCATTTTTACAAATTTAGACTTGACTTCAAAATTGAATCAGATTGCATTACCGCTGATGCTGGTCTGGGGCGACAAAGATGGATTATTACCAAAGAATAATCTGGCACAGAAATTTGCTGATAATATCAGCAGTACTGATTTAACCTACGACGATACCAAATATTTATTGTCTGCTCACCTTCCACATTTTGAGGAATGGCAGCAATTTCAGATTGATACCAAGATATTTGTGGAAGCGCATAAATAGTTTATCGACTCTATTTTTATAATCTTTCGTTTTTTCTCAATAAAATTCCTTAGTTTTACATTATAATTAAATTCATATGAAAAATTATTTCTATATAATATCGTTGTTGGTGTTTTCCAACTTTATCAGTTCTTGTTCTGTAAATCCGGTTTCAGGTAAAAAGCAACTTAGTTTTATGTCCGAAAGTCAGGAAATTGCAATAGGTAAAGAAAGCGATCCTGCAGTAATTGCACAATTTGGCTTGTATCCAAATGATACACTTCAAAAATTTATTAAAGAAAAAGGCTTGTTGATGGCAGCAAAATCACACAGACCGGGCTTGCCTTTTGAATTCAGAGTATTAGATTCTGATGTTATAAATGCGTTTGCGGTGCCGGGTGGTTATGTTTATTTTACCAGAGGAATTTTGGCGCATTTTAATAACGAAGCTCAGTTTGCCGGTGTGTTAGGACATGAAATCGGTCATATCACTGCAAGGCATTCTTCACAACAATACACTAAGCAAATGTTGACGCAAATTGCATTTATGGGAGGAATGGTCTTTTCGGAAAAATTTAGAAATATGTCAGAACAAGCCATGCAAGGCATGGAATTATTATTCTTAAAGTTTTCGCGTGATGATGAAACCGAATCTGATGTGCTTGGTGTCAAATATTCATCTGCAATCGGATACGATGCTAAAGAAATGGCTGATTTTTTTCAGACATTACAAAGAGCCACAGAAAAAGAAGGCGGTCGCATTCCGGAATTTTTTTCTACACATCCGGATCCGGGAAACAGATATAATGATGTAAAAAAATTAGCAACAGAATATCAAACAGCTCAAAATTTATCCAACCTCAAAATCAACAGAGACAGTTATCTGATGATGATTGATGGATTGGTGTATGGCGAAGATCCAAGACAAGGATATCTGGATAAAAGTAATTATGTATTCTATCATCCTGAAATGAAATTCGAATATCCGATTCCGCGCGACTGGCAGTTTCAGAATTCGCCACAAGCCGTTCAGGCAGCCAACAAAGAAGGTACGGCAGCAATTATTCTGACCATGTCTCAACAAAAAACTTTTCAAACTGCAGCCAGTGAATTATTGGAAGCTTATAAGCTTAAAAACATTACGACTCCGTCACAAAGTAAAATTAACGGATTGGATGCTTATACTTTTTTGGCAGAAGAAGTTACACAAGCCGGCAGCACGTCTACTCAAACTACACAACAGCAACAAACGCCTGATAATGAAAAATTAGTCGTTCACTTTACGTTGTATCAGTACAATAATGCCATTTTTATTTTGCAGGGAATGTGTGCTAAAAAAGATTATGCAGTTAATAAAAATAATTTCTTGTTATCGATGAATGGATTTAAAGCAATCAGCGATACTAAGCGCATAAATGTTGTGCCGGAACGAATTAATATTGTAGCTGCACCTTCAGATGCCACATTAAAAGATATCATGGTTGCCAATAAAATTGCAGCAGAGCGATATGAAGAACTTGCTATTTTAAATGGTATGCAACAAACTACGATAGTGAAAAAAGGTATGCTGGTTAAGATGGTGGAAAGAAAATTGTAGATTGTACATCGAATAGTCAAAAGCCGAAATATATTTTCGGCTTTTTTTATTTCATTGCAACACAAATAGCCTATTTTTGTTAGAATATTATGGCTTACAAATCCTTACAAGAATGCATTGATGACTTAGATAAATCCGGTCAACTAATTCGTATAAAAGAAGAAGTAGATCCTTATTTAGAAATGGCTGCCATTCATTTGCG
>DAOORG010000032.1:0-15879 GCA_035389165.1 Chitinophagales bacterium | reverse complement strand
CGAGTATTTGCAGTATGAGTATGAGAAAGATTTGGAGGCTATTTCCTGTTGCATCGCTCTGTTATAATTTTTTTTATAAATTTACTTAGTAATTGTTTTTATATGAATGTTGAGGAAAGTTGTTTTGAGCGAACATATCATAAAGTACAAGTTCCTTCTGAATTGATTAATTCAATTAGATTCAGGTTGAATAATTGGCAATTTTATATTCATATTTTTTTTAGTATTGCTTGCCTTTATGGCTTTTATTTTGAATATATTTCAAATAAAAATTCTTCAGGTCTTGTTTTTTTAGTTTTTCTTTTTTTAATATTTGGTTCAGCACTTGGAGATGAAAGAGAAAATAGGAAAATAATTTCTTTAATGAAAAATGGATATTTAACAAATGGTGTTGTTGAACAGATTAAAATTATGGAACACGATTCTCCAATAGTTTATAAAATTAGGTTTGTATATAATGATATAGATAATGATAATTATTTTATTGAAGGTAGGACTACTGAAAGTAATTTAAAATTGGTAGATATTTTATACCTAATTGATAATCCAAAAGAAGCAATAATTTTGGATAAAAATTTTATGCCAGACAGGAAAAATTATAATAAAATAATTGAATTAATTAAGAAGTATTCAACATTAATTGAAAATAAAACACCAACTACATAATTATTTTTGCATCGTGCCACGATTATCGTGGCACGATAGAAACGGTGTTAATTCAAACTACCAAAGTCCACAGGCACTACTCGTGAAATACCTTGTTTTACCATGGTAACACCATAGATAGAATCTACACAAGCCATGGTAGATTTATTGTGTGTCACCAAAATAAACTGTGAGTTCTGCGAGAACTTGCGGATGGCTTCGTTGAACTTGCGTACGTTGGCATCATCCAATGGCGCATCCACCTCATCTAAAATACAGAACGGTGCCGGTTTGTATAAGTACAACCCAAACAGCAACGATAAAGCAGTCAGTGTTTTTTCTCCACCGGAAAGTTGGTTAATTCCTTGCGGACGTTTTCCTTTCGGTTTGGCAATAATATCGATTTCAGATTCCAACGGATCATCCGGATTTACCAAAACCAAATCGCAATTGTCATCTTCCGTAAACATACTTCTGAATACGCTGATGAAGTTTTCGCGCACTGCGTTAAAGGTCTCTAAAAACTGACCTTTCGCCGTATTTTCGATTTCCAGCATGGTTTGCAGTAAGTTCTCTTTAGAGTCTACCAAATCTTGTTTTTGCGTATTAATAAACACAAAACGTTCGTTCATTTCGTTATAGGCTTCTTCCGCCATCGGGTTCACTTCACCAAAGTTTTCGATACGGCGTTTCACTTTCTCTAAACGGTCAGCCAAATCATCTTTTGGTGTTTCCGGCAACTCAAGTGTTGCTGTAAATTCGTCTGCATCAATATGGAATTCAATCGACAAACGTTCTTTTAAAACATTCAGTTTTAATTTCAGTTCGCTCAGCAATTCCTTCTTGTTCATGATGGTTTGCTCAATCGATTGTTTGTTTTTGTTTTTCTCGCGGATAGCATCTTCAATCGCATTGATGCCGTCTTTCACTTTATAGTAATCTGTTTCCTGTTCGGATAGAAACTGCATCTGCGTTTCTTTTTCCTTGTAAGATTCGATTAATTCCGTTTCCAGTTTTTCTATAGATTCTGCCAGAATATCAATTTCCAGTTGTGCGTTTTCAATTTCTGTAGTTGCCGTTTGTAAACGGTTTTGATTTTCTTCCAGCTGATGCTGTTTGTAGGTCAGCGTTTGCTGATTGGATTTCAGTTTATTTTCCTGCTGAATAAATAAAATATTCGTTTGGTTGAAAGCTTGTGAAAACTGATTGTACAGTTCATTTGCTTTTCTGAAATCTATTTCTAAGTTATCCAATTCCGTTTTGTGGTTATTGGCCAGTCCGATATGCTCACCTAATAAGGTTTGCAACGGCTCAATTTCCAGCAACAATTGCTCGATTTGATCGTGCAATGCCTGTGCCTGTGTGGTAATTTTTCCGATAGAATTTTCTTCACTTTCTATCTTGGATTTTTTCGCTACCAGTTCTTTTTCCACTTGCTGCAACTGATGTGATTCTCGTTCGATCACGTTTCTGAATGAATTCACTTTCAGGTGCTGTAATTCGTTGTAGTTGTCCTGCGTGATTTTTTTCAGGTGCATCACTTCCGTTTCCAGCTCTTTGATTTCTTTTTCCAGAATTTCCAGGTTTTTCAAACGACCCAAACGTTTTCCTTCAAATAAACCTACGGCACCACCGGAAATTTGTTTGTCCGATTTTAATAAATGACCGGAATTGGAAATGATGAAAATATCTTTCTTGTTATCGATTTTATCGAAGATGCTGTTTACATCCGTGCCTTCATCTGCAATGTAAATGCCATTTAACAGATAAGACAAAAGTGGCTTAAACTGTTCATCAACCTGAACGACATCAATGGCTTTTTTAGTATTGTCAAGTGTCGATTGTCCGCTGTTAACCGCTGTCTTTTTGAAGTAATCTAAAATCAGGAAACTGGCTTTTCCGACAGAGCTTTGAGATAACACATCAATGGCATTGATGGCTTCATTTTCTGTGTCTACCACAAAGTTGTTGAGATAGGGTTGAAGCACACTTTCAATGGCTACACGGTATTTTTCTTCTGAATAAATAATATCGGAAAGTAAAGGCGTGTCTTTCAGCCAGTTGACATTTTTCTTTAAAAACTTGATCGATTCCGGAAATCCTTCCAGGTTGTCAATCATGTTTTTCGTCAGCTTAAACTCATTGTTTTTTGCGTCTAAGGTTCTGTTTTTATTGGTTAAATCCTGACGAAGCTGTTCTGTTTTTTCTTCGAGCACCTGAATTTTTTCCAGATTTTCTTCTTCTTTTCTACGCAAGTCATCTACCAGCATTTTCTGCTTTTCGATTTTGTCTTCCGTTTGAGCAATATCATTGCGTAAGCCTTCCAGTGTTTTGATGCGTTCCTCGTTCTCGAACATCGACTGTTGCGCGCTGCGTTGCAATGCTTCGTGTTGCGATTCTTTTACAGCAATCAGTTTTTCCGTTTCTGTAATTTTATTGGTGCTGGCCACATGTCTGTTGCGTGCTTCATCTAAATTGTTTCTGAATTCCAGATTTGCATTGCGCTGCTCTTCGAGTTTTAATTTTGCATTGTCAAATTCAATGCGCACGACTTCTAACTTATTTTCGTCTTCTTCGTTATAAATTTTAAGCTGTTCAATTTCTTTACTCAAAATTTCAATCACGTTTTTGGCCTGTGTAATCTGCTGGTTGAGCTGTACAATCTGATTTTTTAAAAACGTAGATTTTTGCTGGTCAATTTTTTTCTGACTTTCTTTTTCCTGTAATTGTGATAAGAAACTGTTGAGTTGTTTTTGCTGATCAGACAAAGTCCTTTCTTTATCCAGAACAGCGAGTTTTTCTCTTTCCAGGTTGGCTTCCAGCACTTCTATCTGCGTGGTAGATTCCAGTCTGTTATCTTCGTATTCTTCAATTTCTTTATTGGAAAGCGTAAAGCTTTCGTTTATGCCATGCAATTCATATTTAGATAAATCGATGGAAATAACTTTGTATTCTTCTTTGTAGTTTTTGTACTGACGTGCTTTTTTTGCCTGCGATTCCAGTGCTTTTAAGTTCTTGTCAATCTCAAATAACAAGTCTTCCACGCGATTTAAATCGCCTTCGGTAGCCTGTAATTTTGCCAGTGTTTCTTTCTTTCTGGTTTTATATTTGGAAATACCGGCTGCCTGTTCAATCAAAGTACGGCGTGCGTTATCGACGTTGTTGAGAATCTGGTCAATCATCTTTAACTCGATGATGGCATAGGTATCTGTGGAAATACCGGTATCCATGAATAAGTCGCGGATGTCTTTCAATCGGCAGGAAACACCGTTCAGTTTATAGTCGCTGTCGCCGTCGCGTTCCACCGTTCTGGTAATGGTAACACTGGAAAACTCCGTTGGTAATAAGTTTCTGGTGTTATCGAGTGTAATGGAAACTTCTGCAATATTGGAAGCCGATTTGTCTTTGGTGCCGTTAAAAATGATGTTATCCATCTTTTCCAGACGCAATGCCTTGGTTTTTTGTTCACCTAAAACCCAGCGAATGGCATCCACCACATTGGATTTACCGCAACCATTCGGTCCTACAATTCCAGTAATATTGTTATCGAAATTAATCTGCGTTTTATCGGCAAAACTCTTAAATCCTTTAATATCCAAACTTCTCAGTCTCATCTGTATTTTTTAAGCAGTATTTATGGAAATCCTGAACCTGCAAATATACACGAAATCGTTCAACACAAATGGTTGCCAATAGGTATAGTTATTGACAATTTAATTGAAAATTGAGGTAAAAAAGTGGATAATATTTTACTATTTTTTGTAGAATAAATCAGCAAAATTAAATAAAACGAAGTTAAAGCCTGATTTGCATGAAATACTGTAAGTTATAGGAATTCAATATTTTATTGCAAATTATCAAAAATTGAATTACGGCTTCCGCCATTTTATTAAAATAAACCAAATCAGCTTTTTTACTCGTGTCTACTAAATCAATGGTCTTTGACCGATGATGAAAGTAAAAGCTGAATTTAATCAGCGTTTATTATATTTACAAGAGAATCTTGTTCGTTCTGGATTGGTTTGGGAACCTTGGCATTTTAAAAACAGTTGTGTCATGGATTATTGTAGGAATGAAAAAGGATTGTAAAAAATTGAACTTGAATGATTGTTAATGAGCTTTTGTGGAATGCGGTTAAAAACCGCCGGAATCAATAGACACGAGACGTCCTTTGGAAGTCTCGCGCCAGATAGAGTAAAATTAAATACACTCTGGCGCAGGTCTTCCGTAGGACGACCTGTGTCTACAAAATTAGGCGGTCTCTGACCGCAACCGAAATATTAAGAAAGAAGCTCAAATAGGCATAATTAAATACAACGAAGTTAAAGTCCGATTTGCATGAAATACTGTAAATTGTATAAAATCAATATTTTATTGCAAATTATCAAATCGAATAACGGCTTCCGCCATTTTATTAAAATAAACCAAATCAGCTTTTTTGCTTTTTGAAAAATAGACCAGATGGTCTAATCCCGACCAAAGGAAAAACCAGCCTGCAGGTTCAAAAAGGATCAGAAGTGTGTGAATGTAAAATTTTTGAGGATTTTGAAAGGAGATATAGCTGGCACACAGCATCAGTATGGTCCCCGTTAGAATGAAATAAATACCTTTTAAGTTCTTATTTCGGGCATATTTCTCTATTAACTGGTGGCTGTTTCTGAAAAATAAATGAAGTCTTTTGATGATAATCTTTTCATCTTCCGTATTTCTAAGCGATTCCGGTATAGATAATTTTAAGTGTATTTTATTCCTGCTTTTTTCATCACATACTTTCCTTACCTCTGAAAGAAAGTCGTCAGAAACGGTACGTTCGGATAACGGACGGGAATCAAAGTCGGAAAATATATCGTCATAAGAATCCAGCCAGATACTGATTTCAAAAATATCTGGTATTTCTTTGTAATCTGTAAAGCTGTTGTGTTCAAAAGAGTTCATTTGATAGTATTTAAATGAACAAATTCTAAAATAATTGGTGACCGCGAAGGGATTCGAACCCCTAACCCTCAGAGCCGAAATCTGATATTCTATCCAATTGAACTACGCAGCCATGAAAAAGTAGTAAGTAAAAAGTAATAAGTAAATCACCAAATACTAACTGCAAAAGTAATCGATTTTTCTATAAAAAAAACAATTCTCCTTATCTTGAGTAAGAATTAAGTCGTAAGTCGTAAATTGTAATCCGATTGTTGAAATGAAAAAAATATCATTATGGAAGGACGAAAAGTTTCAGAAACACTAAACATACATACCGAACTTATAATGCCCGGACATACCAATCCGATTGGCAACCTGATGGGTGGCCATTTGCTGAGTTGGATGGACGTATGTGCCGGAATTTCTGCGATTAAACATAGCGGTGGAATTTCCGTAACAGCCAGTTTGGATAATGTATCGTTTAACTTGCCTATTAAAATGGGTGATATTGTGATTCTAAAATCATTTGTAACACGCGCTTTTAATACTTCCATGGAAGTAATTTGTGAAGTATTTATCAAAAATATTAAAACGCAGGAAGAAGTGAAATCGCATGAAGCATTTTTCTCTTTTGTGGGTTTGGATTTCAGAAATACCACACCGATTAAAGTATTGCCTGTTATTCCGGAAACCGAGCGCGAAAAAGAATTATATGAAGATGCACTGCATCGCCGGGAACTTCGCTTAATCAATGCTGGAAAAATGAATGCGAAAGATTCAGTGTACCTGAAAAAAGAGTTTTTTAATGATAATGACGACGGCGTAAAGGTATTACCTTAAATCCCTAAAGGGACTTATTAATAGGTAATCTGCATATGTTGCTTTTGCCGGAATTCTTTTCGTAAAAACACAATTCCCATTTCAAAAATATCGATGGTGCAGGTTACTTTTTCATGGTTTTTGATGTATTCCCATGCTTCCTGCATTTCCTCACTCCAGTGAATATCATCAAACAACAAAACTGTATCGTTGTGGCAAAACGGCAAGACGGTATTGAAATAGTTGATAGTCGGAACTTCACGGTGGTTTCCGTCAATAAAGATTAAATCGAATTTCTGACGTTCATCACATATTTTCTTGAGTTCATTGTCAAAATTTCCAACCACCAATTCAATATTTTTCAGGTTTAATTTTTTGAAATTTTCAGCGGCTACCGCAGCAATCGATTCACTGCCTTCAATAGAAATTACTTTTGTATTTGGATGTGCAGATGCTAAATAACTGGTGGTAATGCCTAACGAAGTGCCTAATTCAAGTATTGAATTTGCTCTGAGGTGACGGATCATCATGAAAAGCAGGTGTCCGTATTTTTCTTTCTTTACACTTTTTCTGGCAATACGGCTGATTTTTCTTTTTTGTGTTTTAAAAGCTCTGGAGCCGGCACCTAAATCTACCACATCAATTACCGTATCATTGTCTTTTAAATCATCACGAACACGTTCTATTCTGTCAAAATCTTCGTACAATAATTCCTTTTCAAAAACTTCAGTAACAAGTCTGTAAATATATGGTGAATGAATTTTGTATTTATTAAATGAAGTAATCCAGTAATAAATAAATTCTTCTATTTGGAATAGGTTGAGCATCTTGCCAAAAATACATATTCTAATTAAAAAAAAGCAATCTCATTATCCACTTATATTGAAAAGAATGGAAATTTCTGTGTTTTTAATAGAGTATTTAATATCTTACTTAAAATTTCCATTATTCAGTAAATTAAACTGCATTTTTTTAACGTAGTTGACTTATAGTATCAAAAATGAAAATTCCTTTAATTCCTGCTTATCCTATTATTGGAAATGCACCTGAACTTTCCAGAGATATACTGGGTTTTTTAGAACATAATTTTAAGAAAAATGGAGATACTTTTCTCTTTAGGTTGCCGGTCAACAAGACAATTATGGCTACTTGTGATGCAGATGTCATTAAGAACATTTTGTTGTTAAATCATAAAAATTACAGAAAGGATTATGGCAATAACATATTAAAAATGGCATTAGGAAATGGATTACTCACCAATGAAGGTGAATCATGGTTCAGGCAGCGCAGACTGGCTCAACCTGCATTCTATAAAAAAAGGTTAGAAGGATTTTTTGATACCATGAACCACATCACGCTGGAATTAGTTGAGCAGTTGCAAAAAGAAAAAACTTCTGAATTGTTCATTGATGCCGCTATGATGAAATTAACATCGAGAGTTGTTATTGAAACTTTATTAGGTGCAGACATCGGTGTAAGAATGGATAGCATACAGCAATACATTTATTTCTTGCAAGATCACATGGTAAAATTAATCAGGACACCTTTTTATAATTATTTGGCAAAAATAAATGGGAAAGAAAATCAGTTCAATACAGCATTAGAGGCCTT
Organism: Chitinophagales bacterium; assembly: GCA_035389165.1. Taxonomy (GTDB): domain Bacteria; phylum Bacteroidota; class Bacteroidia; order Chitinophagales; family JADIYW01; genus JADJSS01. The sequence goes on along the minus strand of DAOORG010000032.1, from coordinate 7,890 downwards.
TGATGAGATTTTGTTCTCCATTATCAATGAACGAAAAACACAACCTTCCAGAAACGATTTGCTGAGCATGCTGATGGATGCAAGAGATGAGGACACCGGTGAAGGCATGAGTGACCGACAGCTGCGCGATGAATTGCTGACAATCTATGTGGCAGGACATGAGACTTCAGGCTATACCTTAGCCTGGGCAATGTATAATTTATGCAGCTATCCGGAAGTGTATAAAAAAGTGAAAGACGAGTTGCATCGGGTAATGCCGGATGGTAAATTATCAATTGAAAATTATAAAGATTTGGTTTACCTGAAACAGGTAATTGATGAAACACTTCGTTTATATCCAACTGCCTATTTATTATCGAGAGAAAGTAAATATCCGGATGAAGTAAAAGGGTTGGAAATTCCGGCAGATACTGTAACATTAATGAGTACCTATTTTCTGCATCGAAATCCGAAATACTGGCAACAAGCAAATGAATTTATACCGGAACGATTTGAAGGAAAAAATAATGCTTTATTTAACAGTGAAGCCTACTATCCGTTTGGTGGAGGACCACGAATGTGTATAGGTTTCTATTTTGCCACCATGGAAATTACCATAGTGCTGGCACAATTATTATTTCACTTTGATTTTGAATTAGTCGAAACACACAAAGTTGAATTTGAGCCGCTTGTTACGTTAAAGCCTAAGTACGGTATAAAGCTAAGGATGAAAAAAAGAGATTAATCTATCACTCGGTTTATTTTATAATCTATAACTTCCAATGGTTTTTTGCCTTTGTAATTTGGATTGGTAAACTCTGAATAATAAATGGAATAACATAAACCACGCAATCCAATATTTAATTGTCTTAATGTTGATGGAATGATTCCATCACTTGGATTATTTTGTGCATTTGTGCAGGCTTCAATTATCCAGTTCAAAATTCCTTTCGGAAGAAAAGAAAAAATAGCTAGCACCAAATTTAAGGATGAAAAATCATCTTCCGGAACATTTGCGGCCAGGTTGTTTAAGTAAGGTGTACCTGCAGCTTCCGAAAATGAAGGAAAATCTCCGTTTTTCGGACAATAAATTTCACCGACTTTTAAAAGTCCTTTGGTTGCTCTGGTAGAAAAAAAGTTGGCCATTTTTATAGTTTTAATTTTTCCTGAATAAATTCATCAATATAAGTTGCAATTTCTTCACCGGCATCTTCCTGTAAAAAATGTCCGGCATTTTCAATAGTAATGCGTTTTTGCTGATGTGCTGCAGGCACAATTTTGTAAAAGAAATGCACCATCTTTCCTAATATTTCATCTTTGTCTGAGAATAAGATAATGGCTGGTTTGGTCCATGTTTTTAAGACTTCTGCTGCACGGTTCATTTGAATGACACCGTCTGCTTTATAATCATTTGGCGCTAATGACGGAAAAATCATGGCACCTGCTTTGTATTTTTTTTCAGGAAACGGAGCATCGTAGGCTGCCACCACTTCCGGACTAACCGGTCTTGCACAAGCTTTTCGAACAATGCCTCCAACCGGTAAATTTGGATGATATTTTGCAAATGCTTGCCATGCTTTAAAGGATAATGGTAATTTTCTGCCATCTGCTAATGCTGTATTTAAGATGACTACCCTTTTAAATAATTCAGGAAATTCACCTAAAACACCTAAGCCTATCAAGCCACCCCAATCTTGTACAACCAATGTGATATTTTTCAATTGTAATTTTTCAATCAGGTTTTTTATGGAATTGTAATGAAAGGTATAGGTGTAGTCTTTCATGTTTACCGGTTTCGATGATTTTCCGAAACCCAATAAATCCGGTGCGATAAAACGATATTTTGGTGCCAGAACCGGTACAAATTTTCTGTATAAGTAAGACCAGGTTGGTTCGCCGTGAATGGCTAAAATAATTTCATCGTTTTGTTGGTCACCTTCGTCAATATAATGCATTTTCAAGCCATCATAATCAACATAATTTGGTTGGTATGGGAAATCTTTAATTCCATCAAAACAGGATTCCGGTGTTAAAAGTGCTTCCATTATTTGAGTAATTGAGTGGCTAATTTATGACCAAGCGATTTAATGGTTAATCCAGGTTTTATGCCCGGTGCATTTGGATAAATGCTGGAATCAGCTATGTATAATGTCTTTTCGCCATGCACTAAAAATTCAGGATTTACTACGGATTTAGCAGCATCTGTTCCCATCACGCAGCCACCCATTAAATGTAAACCAACCGGAAAGTTCGACTTATTGATTTCTTTTGCGCCTGATGTAGTCAAAATATTTTCTATAGCTTGCAAACCTTTGTCACGTCGTGTTTTATCTTGATCCGTCAACGTTTTTTCAACTGTAATTTTACCTTTGTTGTCACATTTTATAACGCCAACATTTTCATCACGAACCGCTACTTCTATACATTGAATATGCCGATATTGCTTCATTAAACGTTGATGTTCAGCGCCGGTTACATTCATCAACATACCAATAGATATAGGTGATGCAAATACATTTTCTAATTTAAACCCTTGAGCCCTGAAAGAAGGATCTTTCGATGCTACCGATTGAAACATGCCTTTATGTGCATCTACAATTTCATTTTGAAAACCCAGCCACATAAATTGCGGATGTGTTGCAAAATTTTTCCCTAATGCCGGTAATTTTGATTGAAAACCGGATTGCATCATAATGCGTGTTGAGCCAAATGCACCACCACAAAGTATTACTTTCTTGCCTTCAAAACTCACTTTGTTGCCTTTTTGCAGTCCATGTATTTTACAAGTAGTACTATTGGGTTCTACTTTTTCAATTTGAGTTTCTGTTATAATTTCCAACCCTTCTTTTTCTGCTTTTTGTACAAATGCTACTAAAGAACTTTGTTTAGAATCTCTAAAGCAACCACCCAGGCAGCCTATGCAATCGTTTCCTTTTTCTGCACCACAGTTGCTTTGTCCACGGCGAAGGTTTCCCCATTTATAACCTAATTTATCACATGCTTCCACAAATAATTTTGCATTTCCATTTCTTTCTTCAGGAGAAAATGTGTGCAACACCATATCTGATTCTACTTGAGAATAATGCTTATCCATTTCTGCATTATTAAACCAATCAACACCACTTTCATTTTTCCAATCATTAAATGCAATGTCATCAAATCTATCCATCAAACATTGATATACTATTGATGAACCGCCAACCATTTTTGTACGTAAAAATCCTATTCGTCCAGCTTTGTCAAACTCAATTCCGCCACCCCAATATAATTGAGCAGAAGTTTCTGCTTCTGTTTTTGGAAACGTATCTTTCCGGTAAAATTTACCAGCTTCAATGAGTAAAACCTTTGCACCCGATTTATTTAAGTAATAAGAAAGTGCACCACCACCTGAGCCTGAGCCAACAACAATATAATCGTATATCATGATGTTTATTTTTAAAAAATTATAGGTAACTGTTTACAGTTACAATATAGTAATTTATTGCATCTTAAGATAAGACAGCATCATAATTTTTTATGAAATTGATTTTTGACAAGTAACAGACTTAGAAGCAATAGTCATACTGGTTATGAGCTGCTAATTATCATTTTTTAAAAAAAATGGAAATCTTTCAGACTGCATTCAAACAGTATAAGCTGAAATTACAGGATTGTTTTTTCAGCAAAAGAAGTATTTATTATTTCCGGTGCAGTAGTACCGTTGTATTGTATAATTATGCTCGAAGTTGTTCTTTCAATTCGCTGTTCTTTCAGGTAAAAACTAAAATCAAAACTAACAGGCAAAATGATGTATCTGTTTTTTTGATGATTCAGTGAAAGTTGTTGAATGATTTGTTGTTTCTCCGTTAACTCTATTTCCTGAATAAATAGTTGTTGTGGTTTTATTTTATGTTGCAGATAATAATCAATCGCAATGAGTTCCTGGATTATGTTGTCATTTGGAAATTGATTGGCTGCGTATTGAAAAATGATTTCATACACATCTTTTAAGGTGTATTGATGTAAATTTTTTACACTTGAGAAATAGGTTCCTAATCCAAGCAGGAAATCAAAAATACTGTAATTGTTCGTAATGTATTTTAATGTATGAATGGTTCTCTTTTTGTTCCAGTAAATTTCTAAAGCATGTTCTAATAAAGTGATTTGATGCAATTGTGCAGCACTTAAATAATTACTTTGAATAATCTGATAGGGTGGGTTTTTATCAAAGACAAAGCCGTGTTGTTCGTATTTGTCACGAACAGGCGTGCCTTTCAAAAATTTCAGAAATCCCAGTTGTAATTCGGGTGCAAAAAGTTTAAAGACCTCTTCAATAGAATATTTAATATCTTCAAATTCATCTAATGCCAACCCAACAATTAAATCCAGATGCATTTCAATTTTATTGTCTAATGCTTTTATGATGGCTTTGGTCTTATCAAAATTTTGCTTGCGACTGACGGCTAAGTTTGCTTTTTGATTTACGGTTTGTATGCCAATTTCAAATCGAAATAAGCCGACAGGTACTTTTTCCTGTATAAATGCAATAATATCAGGATGAATGATATCTGCTGTGATTTCAAACTGAAATACATTTTTTGGTTGATGATGTTCCAGAATAAACTCAAAAATAGCTATTGTGAAATCCTTTTTGATATTGAATGTTCGATCTAAAAACTTGACTACTTTTCCGTGTTGCATCATAAATAGCAACGTGTTTTTAATCGAATCAATAGGTAAGTAGCGCACCTTATTATCTAAACTAGCCAGGCAAAACTCGCATTTGTACGGACAGCCACGCGATGTTTCGATATACAATACTTTTGTTTGTAAGGTATTCATATCATCATCCACATAAGGCATCACATCAGCATAATTTTTCAAGTCAAATATTGCAGGTGCTTTGTTTTCTATGATTTTTCCATCATTCTTGAACACTAATCCTTCCACATGTTCAATTGCCGGAAACGAATGCAGGAACTGCTGAAACGGAATTTCGCCTTCACCAACAATAATATAATCAATGTAATCTAAAGCGATAATATCGTTGTATTCATAACTTACTTCCGGTCCACCAAGTAATATTTTTGTGTTCGGATTTTTTTGTTTGATTTTTTGTGCAACTTGTAAAGTCTGCGTAATATTCCATATATAACAACTAAAGGCAACCACATCATAACTAGCACAATAGTCAACTACAGGTGCTTGCGCTTCATTAATGGTAAATTCTTTCCAATCCAAACCATCGTATTCTTTATTCAATTGATATAAAATACGAATCGCAAGATTGGTATGAATGTACTTAGCGTTTAATGTGGTGAGCAAAATTTGCATGAAAACAAAGATACAGGATAAATAAAAAACAAGCCACAGAGAATGCGGCTTGTTTAGTTTTATTTTATTATGTGATTACTTAAACTTCTCTTTATTGCCAATGCCGTCTAGTGGCAATACATTGGCGATAAATTTAAACCAGTTTCTTGATTTTCCGAACCAGCTTACCATTACTGCATACAGCAATTTATATTTTGATTCTGTATATGGATACCATTGCGGTTCAATCAATTTTCCTTGTTTGTCAATCAATACAGACTTTAAATTACAGAACGCTAAAAGTCCGTCTTCGCCTTTAAATCTTCCAATTCCGCTATCTTTCACGCCACCAAAAGGCAGGTAAGGATTGGCTTCGTTCAGCATATGATTGTTTATGCAAACATTTCCACATTTAATGGCACGAGCCACCCTAACGCCGCGCGCTGCATCTTTTGTCCAGACAGAGGCACTCAATCCATAAACTGAATCATTAGCTAATGCAATCGCTTCTTCTTCTGTTTTAAATTTCATGATGGCTAAGGTAGGTCCAAACGTTTCTTCAGATGCAATCTTCATAGAATGATTGCAGTTTTCAAAAATAGTTGGTGGAATATGATGCGATCCTTTTTCCTGAATGCCGCCACATAACAAGGTAGCGCCTTTGGCTAAAGCATCTTCAATATGGTCTTCAATAATTTTTACCTGAAAAGAAGCTGTCACAGCACCTACATCACAGTCTTCTGCAGATTTGGTGTTTCGGTCAGGATGTGACGTTCTAAGTCGTTTGGTAAGTTCAACTAATTTTGGAACTAAAGTATTATAAATTCCTTCCTGAACATATAAGCGCTCGATACCTGTACAATTTTGACCGGCATTGGTGAAAGCGCCCCACATAATTCCATTTACCGTTCTGTCAATATCTACATCATCAAAAACGATGCTTGGATCTTTGCCGCCTAATTCCAAATCTATCGGAATGAGTTGTTTAGAACAAGCTTCCATCAGTTTTCTTCCGGTGTTTACACTACCTGTAAAATGTACTTTATCCGGACGAAGTGCCAGTAATTTAGCGCCTGTTTCTTTCCCGCCAACAACTACCTGAATAGCATCTTTCATAAATCCACTATTGGCAAAAAAGTGTTCCCACAAAGGTTTTAATGGTGTTACTTCTGAAGGTTTTACGATAGTTGCATTTCCTGCTAAGAATGACATCAAACTCGGAACAATCACCTGATAAAACGGGAAATTCCAGGGTGTGATGACTAAAACAGTGCCTAAAGGTTCTCTGAATTGTCTGGATGTTTTTTCCATCAGGAAAATTGGCCAGTTCATTTTTTGGTCTTTCAGTTGTTTCGGAGCCAGTTTATTGTACACGTCGATAACGTCTGTAACTTCAAATACTTCCGCAGCAAATGCATCCGTTCTGGCTTTGCCGGTTTCAGCAATAATACTGTCCAGAATGAAATCACTGTGTGCAATTACATAATCTCTGATTTTATAAACTTCTGCAACGCGTTGTTCTACCGACATTGCCTGTATCTGTTTCTGTACGGTAGATGCTTTATCAAAATGAACTTTAGCCTGTTCGTCTGAAATTTCATCAATTTCATACAAGATATTGCCGTTAATCGGATTGGTGATTTTTATTGCAGTGGATTCTAATACAGTCATGGTTTATTGAATTATGTTGCCAATATACCTATTTATGGTGATATGGAAAAGTATACGATTGTAAAAAAAACATAAAATGTTGTTTTCTGTAAATGAATGTAAAAACAAGAATCGTCAGCCTTCTTCCTGATAGAAGATTTTATAGAATTTTCTGCCATCTTCGTCGGTGCCTTGTTGTATCATATCCGTGTTTCCGTGAATATAGATATGGAAATTTCTATCCAGTTTCAAAACGCTTTTAAAAATGCGAGCTTGTTTTTTGACGGCTTGTGGCGAAATTTCAAATTTATCTTCTAAATCAATAGCGTTGTAGGTTCGGTATTCTTTATCAAAATCTCTGAATGAATTGATGACATTTTTATCTTGCAGCACTTCCATCTCAAATTCGTTTTTGTCGAAGGTTTCATGCTTTTTAAAATATTGCAGAGAACGATTCAACAAATCAATCTGGTCAGTTTTGTTGGTTTGATATTCTTCTGTAAACTGGTCTGTAATGAAAGATTTAGTCAATGATAAAAACTGACTCGTATTATTTATGAAATCATTTTTCAACTCAACACTCAGGAATTCATTCATCCAATAATCAGTATCGTTTCCATTGTTTCCATTGTCTATTACAAAAATGGTATAAGGTTCATCTGTTAATAAAATCAAACAAGCTTTATCCAGTTTTCTGCCACTGATACCTTGTTTGATATCCAGCTTTATTTCATCGGTATTACTGGTGTTTGTTTCAATAAAATTCTCTTTATTCTCAATTTTATAAATACCTAAAGCGGTATAATGCTGATTATTTAGTTTTACATCATCGTATTTTACAATGAATAAATCGCCATCTTTAATATTTGGATGTTTGGATGTAGTTTTAAGATGCTGGTGAATTTGCTGAGAAACAGTTTCAAAATCGGCACCATGAAAAATGGATTTGGATAATTTGAAAAGCGGATG
>DAOORG010000031.1:15056-16358 GCA_035389165.1 Chitinophagales bacterium | reverse complement strand
TCTAAAAGAGAGTACGGCAGAGCACATCTGGAGTATATAGAGCCAACCAATGCGCTGTTCAAAGGAATTCCGGCAAAATCTCAGGTGTGGATGAGCCACGGCGACTCTGTACTGGAGCTGCCGCCTCATTTTGAACTGCTGGCCACCACCGATTCGATTCCGGTAGCGGCTTTCAAACAAAAAGACAAAGAAGTATACGCCATTCAGTTCCATCCGGAAGTGACGCATTCTACAGATGGCAAAACCTTGCTCCGCAATTTTGTGGTGCATATCTGCGGTTGCCGTCAGGACTGGACACCGCTTTCCTTCATAGAAGAAACGGTGGCAGATATCAAAAATCAGGTAGGAACAGATAATGTTGTGCTGGGTTTAAGCGGCGGAGTTGATTCAAGTGTTGCTGCACTATTATTGCATAAAGCCATTGGTAGCCAATTAGTTTGCATATTTGTAAACAACGGATTATTGAGATTTCAGGAGTTTGAATCTGTACTGGATTCCTACAAACACCTCGGCTTAAATGTCATTGGCGTAGATGTCTCCGACAGATTTTATGACGAACTTAAAGGCATCTCAGAACCGGAAGCCAAACGCAAAGTGATAGGAAAAGTATTTATAGACGTCTTCCAGGAAGAAGCGCAAAAGCTGGAAAATGTGAAATGGCTGGGACAAGGCACGATTTATCCGGATGTCATAGAGTCAGTTTCTGTACACGGACCTTCTGCGAAGATAAAATCGCACCACAATGTGGGTGGCTTGCCGGAAACACTTCACCTGAAGATTATAGAACCATTGAATAGATTGTTTAAGGATGAAGTTCGACGCGTGGGAAAAGCGCTGGAACTGCCTGAAAACATCCTCCACCGACATCCTTTTCCTGGTCCGGGTTTAGGTATCCGTATTTTAGGCGATGTAACGGCAGAAAAAGTGGAAATTCTTCAAAAAGCAGATCATATTTTCATAGAAAGCCTGAAAAAAGATGGCTTATACAACGAAGTATGGCAAGCCGGCGTCATGTATTTACCGGTGCAAAGCGTAGGTGTGATGGGTGATGAAAGAACTTACGAAAATGTTGTAGCTTTGCGGGCTGTTTCCAGTATAGATGGAATGACAGCCGACTGGTGCCATTTGCCGTATGAATTTTTGGCACGAGTTTCGAATGAAATCATCAATAACGTAAAAGGTATAAATAGAGTAGTATATGACATCAGTTCAAAACCGCCTGCAACAATTGAGTGGGAATAACTTATTGGTTTTCTTATTATTAATAGCAAGTATTTCATCTTGCGCTTCAAAAAAAATCAC
>DAOORG010000031.1:11948-14956 GCA_035389165.1 Chitinophagales bacterium | reverse complement strand
CTGGGTCAGTATGTGGATGACTCTACCAAGCAATTAGGCAATGACTCTAAGAATGCTATGGAGTTCTACCTGGGCTGCCAAATGGCACGCGAACAATTTGAAAGTGAACACCTTAACACGAATGTTTATTTTCTGGACGATCGGAATGATTCTGCCACTACTGCTTCCCTGTTCAAGATGAAGCCATTTCCAAATATTGATTACGTGATTGGCCCATTGTACTTCAAAAACCTGAAAACTGCTGCTGATTTAGCAAAAAGCAATCAAATTCCGTTAATTTCTCCGTTGGCTAGCTCTATATATATTAAAGACAATCCTTATTATTTCAATGCAACAGCTTCATTTAAATCGCAATATGCCTTTATTCTGGAGCATGCTAAGAGTAAGTTTCCGGGCAAAACGCTGGAAGTCATTTACGACTCCAAAGACTCAACTGCAGAAAATATTGAACTACTGAAAGCAATTTCCGAGAAATATTACGGATATAATGACGTGAAATTCTTGTCATACAGAGCTACAGATGATATCGCAAAAGCAATGTACCAGACAGACACGACCAGCGAAAGAATCATCTTAATTTATTCAAATAAAGACAGTTACAGTAAATCAGTGATAGCAAAGCTTAAGACTATAAAAAACAAACTGCACATTTTTAATTCTTCTGCGGTTCGCTTTACCAAGTCACTTGCTGACCTTAAATATCCGCATGCTGTTTATACAGTTCATCCATACAATACAGAAAATCCAAACTATACAGTTTTAGCTCCAAAATATGAAGAGAAGCACAAAAAGAAGACATCTGAAACCGTCAACCAGGCTTATGACTTGATGATGTACTTGTTTTCTATGATGGATAAAAACCAGTTGCTTACAGATAACACGTATAGCTATTCTGCAAATTTCAACAATACACACACCAAATTCCAGTTTAAACCCGTTTTAAATAAAAACGGCGAGGTAGATTACTATGATAATACCTTTTTGTATCTTTACAAGTACGCAAGCGGTTCATTTATCATCGTAACACCTTAAGTTTTTTATGAAGAAACTATTCTTTATTGCAACTCTTCTAATGGTTGCAACTAGTCAATTATATGCTCAATATAATATTCAATTCCTTGGAAAAAAAACCTACACCGCTCAAAATCTCTCAGGAAGCTGGGGCTACAATGATACCATCAACAACAAGGAATATGCTTTGGTTGGTACCACGAAAGGCTTATCCATTGTAGACATCACCACTCCTGCGAATCCGGTTGAAGTTAAATTTATAAATGGAAAGCAAGGCACCTGGCGAGAATGTCAGACCTACAAAAACTTTGCCTATATCACACAAGATAATAATACAGGTGCTGATACGGTATCAGAAGGTGTCCTTATATACAATTTAAGTCAATTGCCAGGTGGTAAAGCAGATACTTTCAAGGGAACTAATCCGGCTAACGATTATATTTTAAAAACCCACTCTTTATTTATTGATGAGAAAGGATTTCTTTATTTAAATGGTGGTGATGCAAAAGTGAATGGAGTTAGAACAAACGGTGTAATGATTTATGATTTAAAACCGAATCCTATGAAACCTACTTTTGTTGGATTTACCCAAAATTTATTCGGAACAGGTGCCGTAAACTATGTGCACGATTGCTATGTCAGAAATGATACCATGTTTCAGGCACATATCTACAACAACAGATTTACAGTTTGGGATATCCGGAACCGCGCCAACCCCATAAAAATCCAGGATTTTGCCACACCTTATTCTACCATTCACAATATGTGGCTGTCAGATAACAGTAAAACTTTATTTGTTACACATGAGCAGTTTAATATGCCGATGGAAGCCTATGACATTTCAGACTTAAGTAATATCCGCCAGATAAATGAGTTCAAAATCAACCCAACCAACGAAGAAATTGCACATAACGTTCATGTTATCAATGATTTTGTATATGCTTCTTATTATTCTGACGGTGTCGCTGTTTTTGATGTTTCCGACCCAACGAATGTAGTTACCGTTGGTTATTATGATACACAACCTACTACCACCAGAGCGTACAGTGGTGTTTGGGGTGCTTATGGCTACTACAAATCCGGAAATATGACGCTAAGTGATATGACTAAAGGTTTATTTGTGATAAAACCAACCTATATTCGTGCTGCACGTATTCAAGGCGTTGTTACTGATACAAACACCACTCAAGAATTGACTGGCGTTAAAATCAGCTTTGTAGATACCGCAAATTCTGTATTGACAACAATAGACGGTATTTACAAAACAGGAACCGTGAAAGCCGGATTTACGCGATTTAAAGCAGAAAAAACCGGTTATATCACTAAATTCTTCAATGCAACACTCATCAACGGTACTACATTGACAGTAGATATCCAACTCAGACAGATTCCGGTATACACCACACAAAATGCAAGTTTTTGCCAAGGCAGCACTTTCAGATTACCGGACGGCAGACTGGTTTCAGATCCTGGAACATATATTTCAGACATTGTACTTCCTACAGGAAGAGATTCTATCATTACCACCAACCTGACACAAAAAAACAGAAGCTTCAGAATAGTGAACGCCTCTTTTTGTGAAGGTACTTCTTATACTTTACCAAATGGAAGCATCGTCACCAATGCAGCTACTTACACCAATACGTTCAGCAATTCAGTAGGTTGTGATTCAATTATCACGACTATCTTAACTCAAAAAAACAAAACCAGCGCAACCGTAAATGCTTCGTTCTGCGAAGGCACGTCTTATACCTTGCCTGGCGGAAGCGTGGTAACTACTGCTGCTACTTATACCAATATCTTAACCAATTCCAACGGCTGTGATTCTACCATCACGACTATCTTAACTCAAAAGAATAAAACAAGCAGAACGATAAACGCTTCTTTCTGCGAAGGTACGTCTTACACCTTGCCTGGCGGTAGCGTGGTAACTACAGCTGCAACTTATACCAATATCTTAACCAATTCCAACGGCTGTGATTCTACCATCACGACTA
>DAOORG010000031.1:0-11848 GCA_035389165.1 Chitinophagales bacterium | reverse complement strand
ACTTATACCAATATCTTAACCAATTCCAACGGCTGTGATTCTACCATCACGACTATTTTAATTCGAAAAAACAAAACCAGCAGAACGATAAACGCTTCTTTCTGCGATGGCACGTCTTACACCTTGCCTGGCGGAAGCGTGGTAACTGATGCTGCTACTTATACGGATATCTTAACCAATTCCAACGGCTGTGATTCTACTGTCACGACTATTTTAATTCGAAAAAATAAAACCAGCAGAACGATAAACGCTTCTTTCTGCGAAGGCACTTCTTACACCTTGCCAAGTGGCAGAGTGGTGACTGATGCTGCAACTTATACCGATATCTTAACCAATTCCAACGGCTGTGACTCTACTGTCACGACTATCTTAACTCAAAAGAACAAAACTGATAGGACAGTGAACGCTTCTTTCTGTGAAGGCACTTCTTACACCTTGCCAAGTGGCAGAGTGGTGACTGATGCTGCAACTTATACCGATATCTTGACCAATTCTAACGGCTGTGACTCTACCATCACGACTATCTTAACTCAAAAAAATAAAACCAGCAGTACGATAAACGCTTCTTTCTGTGAAGGCACTTCTTATACCCTACCAGGTGGAGGCACTGTAACAACTGCTGCCACGTATACAAATACTCTTACCAATTCTAATGGATGTGATTCTACCATTACCACCATCTTATCTAGATTACCAAGCTATTCCATAAATCTGGAAGATTCCATCTACAGAGGTGAAATTTACACCTTACCAAGTGGTGTTACTACATCAACTTCAGGTATTTATGTGAGCGAATTACAGACACTTTCCGGTTGTGATTCCATAATTACCACAGACTTAAAAGTTGTAGACACTACCACTTTAACCGGAATTCGCAATTCCATCAGTGAAATACCGATAAAATTCATCCTGAATGAGTATCAGTTAACGATTCAAAACAAATCAACATTATTGGTTTCGGAATTGGAAATTTATAACTCAATCGGTTCATTAGTAAGCAAATACACTAATCCATCAAACACTATTTTATTGCCTGAATTACCGAAAGATATCTATATCATCAGAACAATCATGAGTAATCAAGAACAGGTGGTCGGGAAACTGATTATTTATTAATTGATTTTATAACATTATGTGCATTAATCATTTCGATTTTTTGCTCAAAAGACGTATATTCGCACCCTTATTTAATTAAACAACCATCATGGGTAAAGGAACAAGAACGGCGCTGGTTATTTTAACAGCCTTAATAGTATTGATTTGCATTTATTGCTTGTCTTTCACGTACAAAGTAAACTCGATAGAGAGCAAGGCAGTGGCATTGGCAGAAAAGAGTATTGTCATGCAAGATCCTGCACAACGCTATCCGGACAATAAACTGTCTCAGTTTTTATATGAAGATTCTGTGCACCAAAGCAGAGTAGCTTATAAAAACAGATACCTGGATTCTATTTCTAATGAGAAAGTGTATTTGTGGAATACCTTCAAAGCTTGTAAAGAACAACAGTTAAACTTAGGTTTGGACTTACAAGGCGGTATGAGTGTGGTTTTACAGGTTTCTTTGAAAGAACTGTTACAATCTTTAGCTGACAAAACACGTGATCCGAAATTTAATAAAGCATTGGAGTTGGCTGAACAACGCATGATTACCAGCAATGATGATTATGTAACACTATTTATCAAAGCATTCAGAGAGTTGAGTCCGGATACAAAACTGGCTCAGACTTTTGCTACCAGAAATAATAAAGATGAAGTATCCATCGAAAGCTCTGATGCTGATGTGGAAAAATTCATCCGTAAACAATCCGGCGACGCTATCAATAGAACGTACAGCATTATTCAATCACGTATTGACCAGTTTGGAACCAAACAACCTACGGTTACTTTGGAACCTAACAAAGGCCGAATCACGGTAGAAATTGCAGGTGTAGACAATCCTGCTCGTGTACGTCGTTTATTACAGGCAACTGCTAACCTGGAATTCTGGGAAACCTATAAAGCAACCGAAATCGCTAAGTCTATTAACGATGCGAATACGGCATTGAAAAACTATCTGGACACGCAAAAAGATTTAGGTAAGGATTCTGCTACTATTGCAAAAGCACAAAATATATTAACCGGTTCTACAGATTCTGCTGCTGCAGTCAATCCGTTAAGTGGTAAATCTGATGCTAAAAAAGATACTTCACAGGCTAAGAAATTTGAAGAATTCAAAAATGAAAATCCATTTTTTGCGGTGCTTCAACCGGCAGTGGATGACAACAATCAGTTTCAGCCATCACCGGTAATTGGTTATGTAAGTACCTTAGATACTGCAAAATTATCAGAATACTTAAACAATCCGGATGTTAGAAGTGTGTTTCCGAAAGATGTAGACTTCTTATATTCTGCGAAATCTTTTGGTGACAAACAAAAATTCTATACTGTATATGCTATTAAGAGAAGCACCAATGACGGAAGTGCACCTTTAGATGGTAGTGTGGTTACACAAGCTCGTCAGGATTATGACCAAAATGGTCAGATTGTGGTGAGTATGCAAATGAATTCAATAGGTGCAAGAACCTGGAGAGATTTAACACGTAAAAATGTTGGAAACAGCATTGCAATTGTGTTAGATAATCAGGTATATTCTGCACCAAATGTTAATGGCGAAATCGACGGTGGTAACTCACAAATCAGTGGTGGATTTGATATTCAGGAAGCAACGGATTTATCCAATGTATTGAAAACAGGTAAATTGCCAGCATCAGCACGTATCATTGAAGAAGAATTGGTAGGTCCTTCTTTAGGAAAACAATCTATCAATGCAGGTTTGATTTCAATGGGTGTCAGCTTCTTGCTGGTCGTTATATTTATGGTGTTCTTTTATTCATCTGCAGGTGTAGTAGCTAATCTGGTGCTTTTATTAAACTTATTTATGATTGTAGGTTTAATGGCCGGATTCAGTTCTACCTTAACTTTACCAGGTATTGCAGGTATCGTGTTAACACTTGGTATGGCGGTAGATGCTAACGTAATTATATATGAACGCATCAAAGAAGAATTACGTGCAGGAAAAGGCTTAGCACTGGCTGTGGAAGAAGGTTTCAAACATTCTTTATCGGCTATCCTTGATGGTAATATCACCACCTTCTTAACGGCATTCATTTTATTCCTGGTGGGTATCGGACCCATTAAAGGTTTTGCGGTTACGTTAATGATTGGTATTGGTACTACCCTATTTACTGCAGTTTTGTTAACCAAACTAATCGTTGACAGAAGAATGGAAAAAGGTAAAACATTAGAATATTTCACTCCTTTTACCAGAAACTTCCTGCAAGGCATCAACTTTGACTTTATCGGAAAAAGAAAAATTACGTATGCTATTTCAACGGTATTTATCATAATCGGATTTGTTTCTTTCTTCACGAAAGGCTTTGAATTAGGTATTGACTTTAAAGGCGGTCGTGAGTATAAAGTTCGTTTTGAAAAAGCGGTAAATACAAGTGATGTTAGAGATGCATTGAATGCAACTTTAGGAAACGGAACAGTAGTTAAACAATTCGGATCTGCAAATCAGGTTAAAATCACCACATCACACTTAATTAAAAAAACAGGAAAAGAAGTAGATGCAGAAGTGGAAGCAGCTGTATTTAAAGGATTGGAGAAATTCATTCCAAATACATCTATAGAAAACTTTAAACGTGTCAACCTGATGAGCTTCACCAAAGTGGATCCAACCATTACCGGCGACTTTAAACGAAGTTCTATCATGGCTACTATTCTATCATTAGTCGTTATCTTTATCTATATTTTCATTCGTTTCCGCAGATTCGGTTATTCTATCGGAGCCATTGCTGCAACAGCGCATGATGCATTTGTAGTGTTGGCATTATTCTCCATTTTACATGGTATTGTACCGTTTGCTTTAGAAATAGACCAAACGTTTATCGCCGCAATTTTAACAGTAATCGGTTACTCTTTAAATGATACGGTAATTATCTTCGACAGATTAAGAGAATACTTAAACGACAAACCAAACGCCAATATGAAAGACACTATGAATGCT
This sequence comes from Chitinophagales bacterium, assembly GCA_035389165.1. Classification (GTDB taxonomy): domain Bacteria; phylum Bacteroidota; class Bacteroidia; order Chitinophagales; family JADIYW01; genus JADJSS01. Next base: position 7,800 of record DAOORG010000031.1, on the reverse strand, counting down.
GCTATTAATAGTACATTATCCAGAACGTTCAATACGGCATTTACTGTATTTATAGTGGTATTTATCTTATTCTTATTTGGTGGTTCAGTATTGAAAGGATTTTCATTCGCCATGCTTATTGGTGTTGTAGTAGGTATCTACTCTTCCGTATTTATCGCATCACCTATTATGTATGATTTGGACAGAAATCACGATAGCTACTCCAAACAAGAAGCATCCAAGAAAAAATAAACGTTTAATCACATACAAAAAGTCCTGACTTGTTCAGGACTTTTTTATTTTACAGACATGAATACTCCTGATTTCTTAAACACCGTCAAATTTCCATTTCCCATAAAACAACAGGTTGCCTGGGGCGAAATGGATGCGTTTAATCATATAAACAATGTCATTTATTTCCGCTATTTTGAAACTGCACGCGTTGAATTCTTTAATAAAACCAATCTTTGGCAAACGTATATCGATGAAAACATCAGAATCGTAGTTGGCAAACTGGAATGTAATTACGTAAATGAGATTGTGCATCCTGCGGAAATAGAAATATCCGTTGGAATCAAAAAAATAGGAAATGCCAGCCTGACTGTTCATCATTTGGTGACTTGCAACGGAAATATTTCTGCACATGGTGAAGGAATTATTGTAGCAACTGATCCGGCAACCGGAAAATCCAAACCTTGGTCGGATAAATTAAGAGAAGAATTTACTAAATGGTTATAATGTCTGTGTAAAAACAGAAAAATGCTTACCGTTTTCTTCCAGTTCGCTGATGGCATTTGCCAGGATATTATTCACAACCTCTAAATTATATTTCTCTTCAAATAACAAATCATCGTAGTTGAAGATTAAGAGGTGAATTTCTTTTTCAGAAATCCAGGATAAATCATTCAAACATTCATCCAGTGAATCGAAGTTGTGAATGAAGTAATCCGGAAAATTCAACGCCTTCCCTATTTCATCATAAAAATGAGGTAGAACAGAACATTTCTGACCATCTATAAAAGCTAGAAAAATACCATTAACTACTATATTGTTTTTGAAGGTCTGCATGCATTATTTGATTTCGGTGAACGATTGGTAATGATCTGCCGTGTACCAGGCACTGCCATCACTACCGGTTACAATGCGCTGTGCACCGCGGTTTTTTCCTTCTATTTTAGGATGAATATCCCATTCTTTGTAGTCTATTCGCTTTCCGGTCTGATCTCGTTCCGGTAAATTTTGTTCGTAATTTCCAAAATGTCTTCCTCCAACATAGCCTTCCGGAGCTTTATTGTTGGCACGAATATATTGTAAAACAGCAATTGCTTTCTGAGGCACAGAAGAATTCTCTGCTGGTGCTACGGATTCGGTGTTTCCGGGTAATTTATTCGCAGGCTTTTCTGCTATTTTCTCTTTTTTTGCCTGTTCAGCAGCTTCCTTTTCTTTTTTAATGATGGCTTCGCTGTATCCTTTCAGATAGCCATCTTTAAATCCAATATTATAACTTTCGTTCTTATCCAATAAATTTGAACAAGAAGGAAATAAAATAACAGACATTGTCAGTAAGAAAAATATATTCAAACCGAATCGTAAATAGTTGCCTGCTTTCTTTATCAAATTCATATATTGATTACTTCTTATTTGCTTTGGCATGATCTGCTAAAAACTGCGCCAGTCCTTTTTCAGTCAGCGGATGATAAAACAAACCGGTAATAGAATTTAACGGACAAGTGACCACATCAGCACCGGCTTCCGCACATTTAACGATATGCAGCGGATTTCTTACAGAAGCAGCCAAAATTTCCGTTCCGAAATTATAGCTATCATAAATCTGTCTGATTTGATGAATCAACTCAATACCATCTACACTCATATCATCCAATCTTCCAACAAACGGACTTAAGTAGGTTGCTCCGGCTTTTGCAGCCAGTATTGCCTGACCTGCCGAGAAAACCAAGGTGCAGTTTGTTTTGATGCCATGATCAGAAAAATACTTGATGGCTTTCACACCTTCACGTATCATCGGCACTTTAACCACAATATTTTTATGCAGTTTTGCCAGCTTTTTCCCTTCGTCCACCATGCCTTTATAATCTGTAGATATTACTTCAGCACTTACATCTCCATCTACAATTTCGCAGATTTTTTTGTAGTGATTCCACACATTCTTTTCACCAACAATACCTTCTTTCGCCATCAGCGTTGGATTGGTGGTACATCCATCTAAAATACCCAAATCTGCTGCTTCTTTAATTTGTTCGAGGTTGGCAGTATCTACAAAAAATTTCATGTGTTTGTTTTTATTTATTTATGATACAATATTAGGAAATTAAAATGTAATCCTTTCAAAATATTATACACCAATATAGTGGCTACCAACAATCTGTAAAACATATCTCATCGGATAACGTTAAGCATATTTAAGGTTAATTTAGTACAGAAAACTTTACCTTTGCACCATGAATATTAATAAAGCTTTTTATCCGTTTATTTTTGCCGTGATACTCGCATCCGGAATATTTTTAGGATATAAGATTCAAAATAGAAATGCCGCTAAAGGCAAAACTTTTTACCAATCCTCTGACAATTCAAAACTGGATTATATCTTGCGTTTGATTGAAGCAAAATATGTAGATACTGTTGACCAGCAAAAATTATATGACGATGCCATTGCCAAGATGCTGGAAAATCTGGATCCGCACAGTGTTTATCTTCCGCCAATGGAAATGAAGCACGAAGCTGAAATTATGGAAGGAAATTTTGAAGGCATTGGTATTGAATTTTCAATTCTAAAAGACACCATACAGGTAGTTACACCTATCAGCGGTGGTCCTTCTGAACAAGCCGGAATTTCTGCCGGTGATAAAATTATTAAGATAAATGACACCACAGTTGCAGGTGTAAAAATCACCAACGAAATGGTGATGAAACGGTTGAAAGGACCGAAAGACAGCAAGGTGAAAGTAACCATGCTGAAAAGCGGCACCAAAAAGCTCGTTTCTTACACGATTAAAAGAGATAAGATTCCGTTGTATAGCGTAGATGCCGGTTTTATGATTGACAATCAGACAGGATACATAAAAATCAATCGTTTTTCTAAAACTACTTATCAGGAATTTTATGAAAAACTGGAAGTGCTTACAAAAAAAGGTATGCAGCGACTGGTATTGGATTTGCGACAAAATCCGGGTGGCTTTATGGAACAGGCAACGGCAATTGCCGATGAATTTCTGGATGGAAATAAAACGATTGTATATACGGAAGGCAGAACGATGCCGCGTACTTACGACAAAGCCAGAACAGCAGGCTTGTTTGAAACCGGAAAGCTGGCCGTGCTGATTGATGAAGGCTCTGCTTCCGCAAGTGAAATTATCAGCGGTGCAGTGCAGGACTGGGACAGAGGTGTTATTATTGGTCGTCGTTCTTTTGGAAAAGGTTTGGTGCAACAAGAATATGAAATTGGCGACGGCAGTTCTGTTCGGTTAACGATAGCAAAATATTTTACACCAACAGGCAGAAGTATACAACGACCTTACGAAGAAAATGTAGCAGATTATTATGGCGATATCAACAAACGCTATAAAGATGGTGAAGTCTTTAATAAGGATAGCATCAAACAGGAAAAGAAAGAAGTATTTAAAACATTGATAAAAGGCAGAACAGTTTATGGCGGTGGCGGCATTACACCGGATATTTATATGCCATTAGATACCAGTATGCTGAATTCTTTCGTAAGTGAAGTATACGGATTGAGCCTGTTGCAGGAATTTGCATACAACTATTATGCTGGCAATAAAGCTGCATTTACAAAATACACTTCTGCAGAGCAATTTAAAACGTCATTTACTATTGACAATGCATTGTACGCTCAATTTATAAAATACTGTTCAGAACATGGTGTAAGTAAAGAAGCTTCTGTTCATGCAGAAAAATCTAAAGTATTTTTAAGTAATAAACTGAAAGCTTTTTTAGCAAAACAACTTTGGAAAAGCGACGGGTTTTATAGTATTATAGCACAAGATGATAAGATGGTGCAGCGCGCTGTGTTGGAATTGAAAAAGTAATCAGACTATTTCTCCATATCACTTTTTAGTTGCGCTATTCTTACACTATTTAAATTTGCTGTCAGAAATGCAGCGTAATCATCTGTTCTATTAAATCGTGTCATTAATTTATCTTGTACTATCGTTTCAAATTCAATATAGGAATTTGGCATCTCCACCAGTTTATCCAAGCCAAAACTATAGTATTCACTGTTCTTTTCATACTTACCAATCATATAGCATTTTCCGATGGCAGCTTCAAAAACACGTGGCGTCACCGGATTAAAACCACCGGTACGTTGTTCACCACCATCCAGTCCTGGTGATGTAACAATTGCAATTTTTGAACGTGACAGAATTTTCAATAAATCTTCTCTGGCTGTTAAGGTACCGAGTCTTCCATGTATCGATGAGTAATAAATATTTTCACCGTTTTCCATTTCGCGATGCACATAATTGGTGTTCGGATATTTCAACAAGAATTGTTGTATGTACTCGTCCATCACTTTGTTCTTTCTGCCAACATTGATGATGTCAATATCTTTTATAATCTGTTCCTCAAACAACGACATATATCTGTCAGAAATTGACAATGGCAAATGTTTGATTTTTACTTTTGTTCGCATTGCTTTTAAATACTCATACACTTCCAATCCTGAAATATACACTACAGGGAAATGTGCGAAGTGTTTTTCAAACAACGCATCATACCGTTTCCAGTAATCTATGATGTATGGAATGACATTGGTTTTATTCAAATATAGCCGGTGATAATCCGGTGTCATCATTGTAGAAAAAATAAATCCTGGTGGTGTTGCCCTTTTTATTATAATGTTAGAGACACTTTTAAAGACCAGCTTACCAAAAAGGTATTTCCATTTGGAAAGCAAATGAACCGGAATATTTTGTGCGTTGGCAATATCATCTTCCAGTTCATACAAAATGAGATAAGATGGATACTGTTCAAAGTTTCTGATAGTATCAATTTGTGTGATAACTGACATTCTTATCTCTGCATTTATTGATTACGACACGGAAAACACAAGTTTTATTTCTTTCTAAAGAAGATATTGACAGGTACACCACTCAGTGAAAAATTTTCGCGCATTCTGTTTTCCAGATAATTCCTATAAGCTTCTTTCACATAATCCGGATGGTTACAGAAAAAGGCAAACGAAGGTGTATGTGCCGGCAACTGCGTGATATATTTTATTTTTATGTATTCACCACGATAAGCCGGTGGTCCGTACTTTTCAATTTCTGCCAACATGATTTCATTCAGCTGATGCGTAGGAATCTTAATTTGTTTGTTGTTAAATACTTCTAAGACTTTATCAATTGCCTGATAGATACGTTGTTTTTCCAAAGCAGAAATAAATAAAATCGGAACATCTGTAAACGGTGCAATTTTACTTTTTATTTTAGCTTCAAATTCTAAGATTGTTTTTGAATCTTTTTCAATAGCATCCCATTTATTCACCAATATGACCACGCCTTTTTTGCGTTGTTCTATGATGCCAAATATTTTTAAATCCTGTAATTCTATTCCGACGGTAGCATCTAACATTAAAATACAAACATCCGATTCTTCAATAGCTTTTACTGCCCGAATCACTGAATAAAATTCTAAATCTTCATGTACCTTACTTTTCTTTCGGATACCTGCGGTGTCTACCAACAAAAATTCTTTACCGTATAAATTATAATGTGTGTGGATGGAATCTCTTGTGGTGCCGGCGATGTCGGTTACTATATTTCGCTCCTGTCCTATCAGTGCATTCAACAAGGTTGACTTTCCAACATTAGGTTGACCCACAATGGTAATCTTAGGTAAATCTGCATAAACATCTATTGCATTTTCCAGTTCATCCGGAATCTGTTCTGTGATAAAATCCAGAATTTCTCCGGTGCCGCTGCCACTCATAGAGGAAACACAAAATAAATTTTCAAAGCCTAACCCATAAAATTCATTGGCAGCATAAGAGCGTTCTGTATTATCTACTTTATTAACTGCAATAATAACCGGCTTTTTTGATTTACGTAGTTCTTGTGCCAGCGCTTCGTCCAGATCGGTTATTCCAGTGGTTACATCCACCATAAACAACATTATATCTGCTTCGTCAATGGCGAGACGCACTTGATGACGGATGGCTTTTTCAAAAATATCTTCTGAATGCAGAACAAATCCACCGGTATCAATCACGTTGAATGTTTTACCATTCCATTCTGTAATACCGTACTGACGATCGCGAGTTACACCACTGAAGTCATCAGTGATTGCTTTTCTTTCTTCTAATAAACGATTAAATAAGGTGGATTTTCCCACGTTTGGACGACCTATTATGGCAACTGTATAAGACACTTTGATTTACGATTTACGATGTACTGTTGTACGATTTATAAAAATTTCAGGTAGCAAAGGTAAGCATTTTATGGTGAATGTCCACCAAACACTACCAATAGACCAAAGTTACATCGTTTAGTTAACCATACAGTTACACTAAAACCATCTATAGACATTTATCGGCCTTGAACTGTGATTACCTAATAATCTCTATACCCAAATTTACGCAACATGCTTTCATTGTTTCGCCAGTTGTCGGAAATACGCACATGTGTTTCAAGGAATATTTTCTTTCCGAAGAACTTTTCAAGATCTAAGCGAGCTTGTGTGCCAACTTTTTTCAGCATTTCGCCGTTTTTACCAATTAAAATCGGTTTCTGGCTCTCACGCTCCACATAAATTTCTACGGAAATCTTGATAATATCGCCATCTTCCATAAAATAAGAGCAAACCACCTCGCAGCTATACGGAATTTCCTGTTTGTAATTCATCAATATTTTCTCGCGAATTACTTCTGTAACAAAAAACCGTTCCGGTCGGTCGGTCCAGTCATCTTTACCAAAGTACGGTTCACTTTCCGGTAAATAGCTAACAATATCATTCATCAGTGTCTCCAGATTCCAGTTAAATTTTGCGGAAAACGGAATTACTTTAGCCTGCGGAAAATCATCCTGCCAGATAATGCGTTGCTGTTCTACTTCATCATGTTCAGCAATATCCATTTTATTTAACAGCAAGATGACAGGAATTTTCATCTTCTTAATTTTCTCATATTCATCCGGTTGATTTCCCGGTTTATCGCCTATCTGCACCATAAAAATAAAGGTATCCGCATCTTCCAATGAGGTTCGAACAAAATCCATCATAGATTCCTGCATTTTATAAGCAGGTTTAATGATACCCGGTAAATCTGAAAAGATAATTTGAAAATCATCACCATTAACGATACCAAGTATACGATGACGCGTTGTTTGTGCTTTAGAGGTGATAATGGAAACACGCTCTCCTACAAGCGCATTCATTAAGGTGGATTTCCCAACATTGGGTTTCCCTAAAATATTTACGTATCCTGCTTTATGGCTCATGGTAGATGATCTAAATTTATTTAAAAATCCGATGGTATAATTCTAAAATTAATAAAAATATGGCAAATTGAAGATCTTTAAGCAAAAGTAAAAAAACAGATCCAAATAGTTGACGTTTACTATTTGTTGAACGACTTATTTTAAATTGCACAGACGAGAGATATATTCTGATAGATTAAGAGTCTTTAGGATGCAATAGTTTGAATAAAAATCAATTACATGAACTAAAACACGATTTAAATATCCTGGATTCGGAAGCTAATTAATAATTTTGATAGAACTAAAAATAGTTTGGTGGAGAATATCGGATTCGAACCGATCGCCTCTTCACTGCCAGCGAAGCGCTCTA
>DAOORG010000030.1:6510-16361 GCA_035389165.1 Chitinophagales bacterium | reverse complement strand
TGTCTTTTATCAATCGCTACTGTTGTTCTGTAACGTGATGGTGCATCGCATCTTGATTGATTCGTAAACGCACCAATAGTTCTTTCACAAGCACTTTGTAACACATAAATAGGATAACCTAAATTACACAAACCTGCAATACCATAATTTGCAGTTACATTATCACTTGTAAAAAGTAAAATAATTGCATTAGCAGGAATAGAATCTGTTGGTGATGCAGGAATTACATTCGACGCATTACAAGAACCAACGCGCAGGTTTGCAATAAGAGAAGGTGTTGGCGTTTGATATAAACATGGACTGGTGCCTGTATTAATATCTGCGTTTGTAGCGCCGCCATTATTTTGTGTGGAGAAATCAATGGCAAGATTACTTACTTTAATACCATTTCCTGAAGTCAGAATAATGTATTCATTTTTTCCTTCCTGACCAGATGCACCGCAGGCATCAATGAAAATACCTAGTGTTTTTATACAATCACCAAAATTTACAGTATCCTGCGGAATAGCATTGCCTGGTATATATCCAATGCTATCACCCTGACCTAAATATGGGTTAAATAAACTATCTGTGCTTTGATAGATGACAATATTGGTATTGGCCGGAATTCCGGAACCAGACACTGAATAACTTACGGAATCATTTCCGGTAGAGCACACTACGGTCGGCGATATCAAATTGAGGTTTAAAACCGGTTCTGCCTGCATTAAAAAGGCAGACATGAAAAGGCAACATGTAGTCAAAAAAAGATGGGATGAAATTCTACTCATAACGTAACTTTAAAAGCTTAGAAAGATACGGACATTTTGCGTGAAAATTTAAGTTGTGGAAATAAAAAAACGTATTGTTAATAGCCTGTAAATCAAATAGACACAAATATAAAAAGTCTAAAAATGTTAATTCATAAGACTATTAAAACAAAAAAAGTCCGGAACTTTTAGAAAGTTCCGGACTCTGATTTTATTTTCAGTAGATTCTTGGCAATCTGCTTATGCAGAAGGCGTTCAGGAAAATTGAAGAGATTCCTCGCTTCACTCGGAATAGTTCGACTATGCAATCTCTAAAGAGATTACAGTCTCACTACATCATGCCACCCATTCCGCCAGGCATTCCGCCGCCGCCCATAGCCGGAGCTTCTTTGCTTGGTTTTTCTACTATTGCTGCTTCAGTGGTTAAAATCATAGAAGCGATGGACGCTGCATTTTCCAATGCCACACGTGTTACTTTAGTTGGGTCGATAACGCCTGCTTTGTATAAGTTTTCATACACTTCTGTTTTAGCATTGTAACCGTAATCTTTTTTACCGTTTTTCACGTTAAATACTACGATAGAACCTTCTACACCAGCGTTTTCAGAAATCTGACGCAATGGCGCTTCAATAGCAATTTTCACAATTTCAATACCTGTTTGCTCATCTTCATTAGAACCTTTTAATTTGTCAAGTACAGATTGTGTTCTGATTAAAGCAACACCACCACCAGGAACGATTCCTTCTTCTACTGCTGCACGTGTAGCGTGTAATGCATCATCCACACGGTCTTTTTTCTCTTTCATTTCCACTTCTGAAGGTGCACCAACATACAATACAGCCACACCACCGGATAATTTAGCTAAACGCTCCTGTAATTTTTCTTTATCATAATCTGATGTAGTAGATTCGATTTGTGCTTTGATTTGGTTTACTCTTGCCGTGATATCTGTTTTTTTGCCAACACCATTAATGATTGTTGTATTGTCTTTATCTATCACGATTTTTTCTGCTGTTCCTAATTGTGTTAACTGAGTGTCTTCTAATTTCATTCCTACTTCATCAGAAATTACTTCACCACCTGTTAAAATTGCGATATCCTGCAACATAGCTTTTCTTCTGTCACCAAATCCCGGCGCTTTTACTGCTGCAATTTTTAATGAACCACGTAATCGGTTTACCACTAATGTTGCTAAAGCTTCGCTTTCCACATCTTCTGCTATAATCACCAAACCTCTTCCTGTTTGAACTACTTTTTCCAGAATTGGCAATAAGTCTTTCATAGAAGAAACTTTCTTATCGTAGATTAAGATAAAAGGTTTATCCATTTCCACTTCCATGCTTTCGGCATTCGTTACGAAATACGGAGAAATATATCCTCTGTCAAATTGCATACCTTCTACCACATCCACATATGTTTCTGTTCCTTTTGCTTCTTCAACGGTAATAACGCCTTCAGTTCCCACTTTTTCCATTGCATTTGCAATTAAGGTTCCGATTTCTTCGTCGTTATTTGCTGAAATAGTACCAACTTGTTTGATTTTAGAAAAATCTTTTCCTACTTTCTCTGAAATATTTTTCAATTCTGCTACTACAGCATGAACTGCTTTGTCAATACCGCGTTTTAAATCCATTGGATTTGCACCTGCAGTGATTGATTTTAAACCTGGTCCGATGATAGCTTGTGCCAACACCGTTGCAGTTGTTGTTCCGTCACCGGCAACATCATTAGTTTTAGAGGCCACATCTTTTACCAGTTGTGCACCCATGTTTTCGAATGGATCTTCCAATTCTACTTCTTTCGCTACGGTAACACCATCTTTTGTGATGTGTGGTGCTCCAAATTTTTTCTCAATAATTACATTTCTGCCTTTTGGTCCTAATGTAACTTTAACGGCGTTTGCTAATGCATCCACGCCTGCTTTTAATTTATCTCTAGATTCTGTGCTGTAACTTATTTGTTTCGCGCTCATTTTTAATATTTTTTGAATTAATGATTTGTTGAATTAATGAATAGATCCTTCGCTTTGCAAAGGATGACATTGCGTTAAACAATTGCCAAAATGTCAGATTCTCTCATAATAAGATAATCTACACCATCGATATTGATTTCTGTACCGCTGTATTTTCCGTACAGTACCGTCTCTCCTATTTTAACGGTAGTTGGTTCGTCTTTTTTACCAGGACCCACAGCTACCACCTCGCCTTTTTGTGGTTTTTCTTTTGCAGAATCCGGAATGATGATACCAGATTTTGTTTTTGTCTCCGCTTCGGCAGCTTTCACTACTACTCTGTCTGCCAATGGTTGAATGTTAACTTTACTCTTTGCCATAATTATTGTTGATTTTATTGATTATTGTTTGACTTGCAAAAACAGTCTAATATTGTGCCATACCCAAAAAGTGGTCAAAATGGCAATCTGAGTGAAAAAATTTCAGAATATTTTAACTAATTTGTCGTTTTAAACATAAAAGAAAATTAATTCTAGAATTATCTATTTTATTAATTTCTTTTTAGATAAATACTATTAAAATGAAAATAATGCATAAATTAATTTTTCTATCGCTGGCTTTGAGCTTACTCACTGTATCCTGTATCAACTCGGATAATAAAAAATTACTGGTTGGAAACTGGAAAGGCGCAGAATGGCTGGTCAATGGTAATCCATCCGAATATGATGCAAAACTGGTTTCGTTTCAATTTGCAGAAGATGGTGGCTATCAGTCTGATTTTGGTGGTGATAAAGAAAAAGGTACTTACATTGTACGTGATGAAAAATTATTTACAACGCCGGAAGGTCAATTAGAAATAATGGTGGAAATAGCCAAACTTACAAAAGACAGCCTGGTGTTTAATATGAACCGCAGCGGACAGGCGGAGACGCTGATATTGGTGAAGAAATAAAGTTTTATTCTACCACAATTTTCCCGACTGTAGTTTCCTTTGTATTTTCATTCGTGATATTTATTATATAAATTCCATTCGTCAATCCAATGGATTTTGTTGAGATGGGTTTGCCGTCAAATACTGCCACATAAACTTGTTTCCCGGATATATCTGATACTGAAATTCTTTGGCCAATGTATTGTTGGACACCTTCAAAGTATACATCATTTGCAGATGGATTTGGAAACGTATTTAATGTTTTAATTGCAGTATTATTTTTGATTCCGGTCGTTATATTCGGGCAACCTAACTGATAGGCAAAAAAGTTTTTCATATACCATACCGTACTGTCAAAATAAGGTTGCACGACTGTGCCAAACAAATCTGTAGAATAGGAAGTGTGTCCCCAATCCGGAATAATATAAAACGGATTATACATGCCTAAATTTTCTGCGTAAGGATGCAGTATATTACTACCGTCAACATACATCAACGTTGGAATATTATATGGCAGCCCTCTGTTGAAAGGCACTTCCGGATCCCAGATATTATGCACACTTAAGAAATTGGTGTGGTTATTATCCAAGAATTTCCTGTCGCCTAAAGCGCCATTAATATTGACCACGCCTAAGATTGTTTCACCAAAATCTACAAAATCATAAGCACCAAATACACCACCAATTCCGCTTAAAGCACTTTTCCATTCGGGAAAAAGATAATCTGCAGAATCTAAATATACGGTGTGCATCACGTTGAATGCACCGGCACTGGCACCACATAAAAATATTTTTGAGGTATCAATTCTGAATGGATTGGCGCTGTCTCTGGCAGAGTTAAAAAAATACCGAACCAGTTCTTTGGTATCCTGCACACCTCTTCCAACTGCTTTCAGCATTAAATCCTGAAATAATAAGGACAAAGGTGTTGGTTCTAATCTATAGGTTGCCGATGAAACGACGAAGCCTCTTTTGGCAAATTCCTCACCCATTGCTATCTGGCTTTCATAATCTTTGGTGCCGGTCCAGTAAGCGCCGCCATGCTGAAATATAACCAATGGTCTTAAAGAAATTGTATCGTCCTTCGGCTCAAAAACATCCATTTTTATTTGCTGCATGGTACCGGCAGCATTTCTGGCATTACTGTAAGTGATATCTTTAGTGCGAAGAGTTTGCGGAAAAACTTTATTGAGATACCTTCCACCTTCACATTGTGCATACATATTGTGGATCAATAAAATAATGACACTGACGAGTATAACTTTCTTCATAAAAGAAAGATAAGAAAAATAATTAAAAATTATCTTTCTCCGTCGGGATTTTGTTTGATGCGCTCCAAATCATCCAAAGCTGCCGGATAAATTTGTTTACGGAAAGAGCTGCTTTTATCTTTAGAGTAACCGGCAAACATACGTTTTATACTAACCGCTAAATCATAATCGCTGGTCTGTTGTAAAAAAGAATAAGGCATATTCAGGTAAGAAATAAAACGGTCGTATTCATCTTCGTCTAAATCTATAATATTGTAATTATTGTATAATCTGAATAGATCTTTTAAAACGATTCGTTTAGCTTCTTCCGTTTCTAATTGCGAGGCAAATCGTTTTTCTTTTTCGCGCTTGCTAAGTAGTTCGTATAAATATGAAAGCGGATTGGTTAACGGACGAGCATCCGGATTCAGGTCGGTATTTTTAACGTAGAGTTTATTAATCTCTTGTCTTATTTGCTGGTGCGTGCGAATGGCGCTGATTTGTACTTCTGTTAATTCTAATGGCGTGCGTGGTAAAATCAACACCACAGTATATTCAGTTCTGAAGATAGAATCTTTAAACGTTAGTTTGGTTGGTACGTGACCTTTTTTCAATATCAGTAAGGAATCTGATTGCAACATTTTTGTAGTAAAAAAACCTTCTTTGTTGGCGGAAAATCCTAGCTGCAATCTTCTGAAGGCAATATCTGCAAATGGAACAGGATTATTGTTTTCATCTACAATTTTTGCGTTCACCTGTATTTCATTTTGCTGGGCAAAAATCAGGTTCGATAGAATAATAAATATTGTAAGTAAAATAGTTCGCACTCTCAAAATTACAACTATTCAAAAAATATCCGATGAAAAACATGTTAATTTATGTTGTTATACGTATTTAAATAAGTGTTTGAATTTTATTTTTATTTTCATAATTTTATCCGCGATGTCAATTAAGTATACAAAACACACCGATGCTGAGCTGGTTGAACTTTACCAGAAAGATGGAAATACTATTTATGCTGGTGAACTTTACAAACGCTATTCTTTATTGGTTTATGGCTTAAGCTATAAATATTTAAAACATGAAGAAGATGCGAAAGACGCTGTAACTGAAATTTTTGAATTAATTTTAGCAAAACTTAAAACACATGAAGTAGGTTTCTTTAAATCCTGGTTGTTTATGGTGAGTAAAAACCATTTAATCAGGAAACAGGCAAAAAATAATTCATTGGAAATCATTGAGATAGAAAATATTTCAGAAAAATTTATGGAAAATGAGGAAGATTTGTCTCTCAATATACGAGAACACGAAAGTGCTCTCTTACAAGAAGCGTTAAGTAACTTAAACGACGAGCAGCGTACGTGCATTGAATTGTTCTATTACCAGCAGAAACCTTACCAAGAAGTTGCTTCCATGACCGGCTACGATCTGAATAAAGTAAAGAGTGCTATTCAGAATGGAAAACGAAATTTAAAATTATTAATGGAAGAAAAAAAACAACAACATGGATAACGAACAAATTAAAAAATATCTCACCAACAAACTAACCGCTCAGGAACGAAATGCCTTTGAACAGGAAATGGAGAACGATCCATTTTTGATGGAAGCTATTGAAGGTTTGTCTATGGTTAATGGCGAATGGTCAATGGATGCTATAAATAAAGTTGAAGAAGAAGTAAATAGTACGATTGACATGAAAGTACATGAACCGAAAAAAGGAAAGGTAATTTCTCTAAGTTTTTTTAGATATGCCGCTGCTGCTTGCATTATTGGATTATTGGGTTTTGCATCATTCAAATTATTTTTTGTTTCGAAACAATTGAATGAAGAAGCAATTTATGCTTCATACTTTAAACCATTAACCAATCCGGATGCAACAGTGCGCGGCGAAAATGGACTCACTGCTGAATCTCAGGCAATTCAAGCTTATGAAAAAGAAGATTATTTTGAAGCGGTGAATGCTTATCAAAAGTTAGTTTCCAACAATCCAGATAATGTAAAAAATAATCTATTTTTGGGTATCTCTTTTTTAGGAACGAATCAACCTAAGAAAGCAATTGAGGTTTTAAGTAAGCTGACGCAATCTGAAGCATTTCATTTTGATATAAAATGGTATTTGGCTTTAGCATACATTAAAAATAAAGAGTTGCAACAAGCGCAGCTGCTACTAACGAATTTAGCTGAGCAAGAAAATTATTATAAGAATGATGCACAGGAAATTTTAGATAAATTAGATGGCAAAATAGCCAGTAAAGAATAATACATAAATCTTATTGATGTTAATAATAAACTTACATCCTTTTCCTGTTTTACACACAGAACGCTTGTTGCTGAGAGAAATTACAGAAAGCGATGGTGTTGATTTGTTTCAGTTACAAGGCAATGCCGACGTGATGAAACATATCGCATTGCCATTGAATACTGTGGAAGAATCAATAATAAAGATAAAACTATATCAGGAATTGCTTGCAAAACAAGAAGTCATAAATTGGGCAATTACATTAAAACCTGCTGATAAATTAATCGGTGTGATTCTTTTAAAAGCTATCGACTGCAAAAACCACCGCGCAGAAGTTGGTTACATGGTACATCCTGATTTTTGGAGAACCGGAATTGCGCAGGAAGCATTAACTTGTATTCTTGATTTTGCTTTCAATAGTTTAAACTTTCATAGCCTTGAAGCCAAAATTGATCCATTTAATATTGCATCTGAAAAAATACTATTAAAAAATGGGTTCATTAAAGAAGCTCATTTTAAAGAAAATTACTCTTTAGGTGATTCTTTTTTAGACACCGGTGTTTATTCGTTGCTGAAGTCAAATTATCAAAAATAATACTCATTTCATTTGTTCCTTTTGTTTCTTTTGTGGTTTCTTTAGAAACTATGTATTTCTCTGTGTAACTTTGTGATACAAACATCCAAATGAAATTTGACGATTACCATATCAATGAAGATATAAAGTACAACCTTGAAAAATTAGGTTTTAAAAAACCAACGGATATTCAGTACAAATCGATTCCGCCAATTTTGCGTGGAGAAGATGTATTGGCGATTGCACAAACCGGTACCGGAAAAACGGCGGCTTTTGCCATTCCGATTATTCATTTAATTCACGAAAAAAAATCATCTAAACGCACCGATTATGTAAAATGTGTGGTATTGGCACCAACGCATGAGCTGGCACTTCAAATTACAGAAGTGTTTGAAACGATTGCCAATAAAACACGTGTAAAAATTGCCTGTATTTTTGGTGGTGTTGATCAGCAACCTCAAATCGATACATTGTATAAAGGTGTGGATATTGTGATTGCCACGCCAGGCAGAATGTTTGATTTGCAAAGTCAGGGTGTGCTGGATTTATCTAAGATTGATATTCTGGTATTAGATGAAGCCGATCATATGCTGGACTTAGGTTTTATCAGAGATATACAAGACATGATTCATTTTTTACCAAAAATAAGACAGACTTTATTTTTCTCTGCAACGATAAATGAAAACATAAAAAAGCTGGCGTATTCTTTAGTGAAAAATGCCATTAGAATTCAGATTTCGCCGAAAGATCCTGTTTCCAGAAATATACAACATGCAGTTGTTTTTATTGAAAGTGATGATAAACGTTTTTTCTTAGAGCGCATTATCAACGAACATCCGGAAAGTAAGATTTTAATTTTTGTCAGAACGAAAGTGCGCGCAGAACGTGTTGCAAAAGCAATGGAAAGAGTCAATATTAAAAGCCTGACCATGCACAGCGACAAAGACCATGAAGAACGCACGAAGGTGATGAATGCATTTAAAAAAGGAACGACGAAGATTTTAATTGCAACCGATATTAACGCGCGTGGTATTGATATTCCGAATGTAGATTATGTAGTAAATTATGATTTGCCTGAAGAACCGGAAAACTATGTACACCGTGTTGGAAGAACAGGTCGTGGTGATAAAAAAGGACAAGCGATTAGTTTTTGCAGCAGCGAAGAAAAGCCTGTTTTAAAAGTAATTGAAACATTTTTGCATAATCCGATTCATGTAATAGAAATTGACAGAGAAGACAAAGCTGCCATTATAGAATTTGCCAAAGACAATGTAGTGAAAGAAGATTTAAACGCACTGCTTCGTGAAGTAGAAGAATTGGAATTAAAGAAAAAGAAGAAAAGGAAAAAGTAGTTTTTTAAACCACAAAAGAAACAAAAGGTAACAAAAACTATGGAAAATAAGATAGAACAGATATTTAAAAATTTAGAAAGTTGGAGAAAGCTACCAAAATATCAATTAGAAAGAAGATTGGATATTTTCTTTACAATCTATTTGAAAGAAATCGTTGAAGTATTTTACAAAGAAATCTTAAACGAAAAAGATATTAAATTAAGTGAAGTTATTATTCCAGAATTTCCATTAAAAAAAGATGGTTCAAATAATTCTACAAACGTTGATTATGTAATGTTTTGCAAGAAGAAAACTAAAGTCATACTAATAGAATTAAAAACAGATGTTAGTTCTGTAAATGACAAACAAATAGAATATTTAAAGAAATCAAAAGATATAGGTTGGAATAATTTACATAATGGAATCAAAGAAATATATAAACATCTACAAAAAGGTAAATATCCTAAATCACTAATAAAATATAAGAACTTCTTTGAATCATACAAAGACATACTTATTGATAACCATGAAATGGAATTGGATGTTATTTATATTCAACCATCTAGTGAAAAGATTTTAATTCCAAAAAAATATTTAAAAGAAAATGACTCAATTAAAGAGTTTCACTCAATTGGTTTTGATTTTATTATCAAAAATATTTTAGAGAAAGAAAATGATATAATCAGTCAATCATTTTCTAAAATCCTAAAGGAAATAATTGCTAATTAGTATTTAAATATGCCTTTCTGCATGGTAAGAAGAACGAACCATTGGTCCGCTTTCTACATATGGAATTCCTAACGACAACCCAATTTCTTTAAAGTGCG
>DAOORG010000030.1:0-6410 GCA_035389165.1 Chitinophagales bacterium | reverse complement strand
GGTCCGCTTTCTACATATGGAATTCCTAACGACAACCCAATTTCTTTAAAGTGCGCAAACTTATCCGGATGTATAAATTCCGCTACTTCAATATGCATTTTTGTAGGTTGTAAATATTGACCCAGCGTTACCACATCGCAGCCATGGTTTTTTAAATCTTTTAAGATTTCATACACTTCTTCATCTGTTTCGCCCAAGCCCAGCATCACACCGCTTTTGGTGCGTTTGCCATAGTCTTTCGTGCGTTGTATCTGCTCTAAACTTCTTTCGTATTTTGCCTGCGGTCGCACTTTTCTGTACAAACGTTTCACCGTTTCCATATTATGCGAAACCACTTCTTGTCCTGCAGAAATCATCACTTCTAACGCATTCCAGTCCGATTTGGTATCCGGTATTAAAGTTTCAATCGTTGTAGTTGGCGAATACTCTTTTACAAACTTCACCGTATCATGCCAGATTTGCGCACCTTTATCAGGCAACTCATCTCGGTTGACAGACGTGATAACTGCATGCTTTACCTGCATTAATTTAATAGCTTCAGCTACACGTTTTGGTTCATCGTAGTCCACAAATTTAGGTCTTCCGGTTGCCACCGCACAGAACGAACAGGAACGCGTACATACATTGCCTAAAATCATGAAAGTAGCGGTGCCTTCGCCCCAGCACTCGCCCATATTCGGACAATTGCCGCTTTCGCAAATGGTGTGCAATTTATACGTATCAACTAAATTCCTGACTTTTTTATAATTCTCACCAATAGGAATTCTGACTTTTAACCAGGAAGGTTTTCGAGGTCGTGTTGGTATTATTTCAGCTTCTGACATTTTGTTTAAATTACTAAGATCCTTCGCTCCGCTCAGGATGACAAGGTAGTGTTATCTTTCTTTCCGTTTGCCCATTAAAAATCCGACATAAACACCTGGATATAAAAATTTATTTTCTGCTACCATGACCGGTACTTTCTTATAATAAAAATCTGAGGTAACGCCGATTTCCAGTGATTTAATAACACTTTCGTTTTTTCCAAAATCAAAATCCAAGCCTACTTCCAGGTGCAAGCCAGGCAGCGCTTTTAGCTTCCAGCCTTTGCCAAATCCGGAGGCACCTACAATTCTGTCATAATCCAAAAAACTATTATCTACACCTTCTTCATAGGTTACATGTACCAGATCTTCTTCCGTTGCTGTGGTTAATGGTTTTGGAATTACCCGTAAGGAATAGGGTTTCAGAATAGCTAAGGTAAAACCGCCTGCATATTTAAAAAATATCTGAACACCATGTCGTTTTCCTTTTTCTGCCAGTAAGAATTTCTGTCCAACACCACCATAAAGCGTAAACAAGGTATTTTGTTTTCCATATACAAATGGTTTGAAGCCATCACCGCCAAAAAAGCCGCCACCACCGTATTGAGAAGGTTGTCTGGTTTGTTTTGGATGGATGAAATAGGAAAATTGCGTTTGAAATAACAAGCTTCTTTTGAATCGTTTGCTTTTGGTGAATTCAGCACCAAAACTAAACCCATTACTTCGTAAACGAGCACCTGCAGCCCAGCTGCTTTTATACAATACAGAATCTCTGTTCAGATTTGAATCCGTTCTTCTGGATTGCGCCTTTGAGTGTGTAAAGGAAATCACGCAAAAAAACAAAAATAGTATCTTGAATATGCTTTTCACTATCATTATGACGCTAAAATGACTAATTTAGTTTAAAAGTAAAAATATTTTTTCAGTATGTACACCTCAAAAATAGAATATTTAGGCGAACTCCGCACCGAAGCTACACATTTGCAAAGCGGCAACCAAATAATTACCGATGCACCAACTGATAATCATGGCAAAGGTGAAGCTTTTTCTCCTACAGATTTAGTGGCAACCGCATTAGCTTCCTGTATGATCAGTATTATGGGAATCAAATTACAAGGCAGCGGAAAAGACATAAAAGGTGCTACTTCCGAAGTAACAAAAGTCATGTATTCAGAACCGCGAAGAATTGGCGAAATTCACGTAAAAATTAGTGTGCCTGATAATAATTTTTCTGAAAAGGAAAAGCAAATTCTGATAAATGCTGCACATGCCTGTCCGGTAGCCAAAAGTTTACATCCTGATATAAAACAAGTTATAACTATTACATTCTATTAAAAAATCTAACAGATTGAATTAATCGCTAATATTTTACTTTCCCTTTTATATCAATATTCTTTTTTGCCGCCTGCGATTTAATGTCGTCATAAATCTTATTATTAAAGGAATTTTTTACGGTTAAGGAATCCTTTTTAGCTAATTCCTTTTCAATATACGCTTGTCTTTTTTTGTCTAATTCAAGCAGTTTTTTTTCTAATTCCGTTCTTTTTGCCAGCTTATCATTCACAAATTTCTTACGTTGTTCCAATGTCATATTTTTCATTTCTGCCGGAAGTTCATTTTCTGTGAGCTGTTCCAGTTTAATATTTCCTTTTTTGTAGTCATTAACCAGTTCTTTTTTACCATAGTAGGTTTCCTTACCTGATTTAGAAATGTTATAGCTCACTCGTTTAGCTTTTACTTCTTTACTGCTATTGGTAGAAATATATTCGCTTTTGTTCATTTTCTCACTGCTTATCGTCTTTTCTGTGGCTGTTCCGTAATATATTCTTTGTTTATCAAGTTCATCAGAAATTATAGCAATTGAATCATCTACTGGACTTGATACTTCAATGTCATTAACTTTCATATTCATCTGCACAAAACTGCCACCATTACAAACAGACAGTTCTTTCCATATCTTCTTAGCTTCGTCATTATTTCCCATGAGAATTGTATTGATGACGATATCATGTTTTTTTGCCAGCCTGCAGGATTCCATATACTTTATATCGTCTTTGTAATCCATGTGTGGCGGACAATCACCCACCAGGAAAATTGCTTTATAAACAGCAGTATCTTTATTCCATGAAAATTGTGTGACAGCTTCAAACAAACCTTTGTTTACACTTTCCGGTGTGTCACCACCACCACTTGCATTCATCTCCATCAATTCCTTGTACATATCATCTAAATTGGCGGTCAATGGCACTTTTTTAGTTATGAATGCATCTCCTTTGTCACGGTAAAAGATCAATCCCAATTCTATTGGAATAGAATCATCCGTTTGAGCCAAACTTCCTGCAATAGACCAGATTTTATCCTTTGCTGCAGCGATTAAACCAGCCATACTGCCTGTAGCATCCAGCGCAAACACCACTTGTATTTTAGAAGATTGGTTAGAATTAATTTCTTTTTGAAGACTTTCGTCGCTTACTCTTTCTGATTGATTTTCATTACTGCTGTTCGAGTCCTGCTTTGCTGAAAGTATAAATACAGAAGCGAGTAATAAAATTAAAGTAGTTGAAATGGTTATTCTCTTTCTCATGTTTAGATTTTAAACAAAAACGAGAAATAGAAAAAGAAATTATACGGATAAATGCAAAAATAAGTTAATTAAAGCAATCTAAATAAAAATGCCTGATGAACTAAATAAAAATTTCTGAACGGTATTATATGACCAGGTTGGATTTTATTTCATTTGCATCAATTGCATTATGGCTTGCATCATATACAGGCAATCCGTTTTGGAAAACGATTAATTGAGGTGACTGATGTTCAATACCTGATTTGGCAGCTATTAAATTAGAAACGGAACGATACTGAATTAAATCCAGATAATAAATTGGAAAATCTAAATCCCAATCACGTTCTACTCTGTTTTTAGCCATTGAACTTATGGAACAGCGTGTACTGTGTTTAAAAATCGCAAATAACGATTCATTATCCAATAAGTCTAAAAACTGCTGTTCAGTTGAAAGAATTTCCCATTTCATAAAAATCAGACGCTCTTTTTATGAGTTTGTTCAGCTTTAGCTTTTGTCCAACCAGGACAGCCTGTTGCATTTTTTCTACTGCAAGATGACATACCGATAATCATTGTAGCGCAAAAAAGGATAATTAGGGATTTTTTAGATTTTTTCATGTTGTTTACGTTTGAATTACAATGCAAAAGTATATCAATTATTGCATTAGTGCACAGTCATTTCACTTTTATTAACAATTTAACTATGATAAATTGAGGTAAATCAGCCTTTTAGGTAATACGCAGATGTGAATAAATAGCATTTTGCAGATGCTGACAGAAGCCTAATTTTATCACATGCAACATTTTCATTTTATTGCCATTGGCGGCGCAGTGATGCACCAACTGGCTTCACACCTGAAAAATCAGGGAAATACAATTACAGGCTCAGATGATGCCATCTATGAACCGGCAAAATCCAATCTGGAAAAATTAGGATTGATGCCAGAACAAACCGGTTGGTTTCCGGCTAAAATTACAGCTGATATTGATGCAATTATTTTAGGCATGCATGCCAAAGCAGATAATCCTGAATTAGTAAAAGCGCAGGAATTAGGATTAAAAATCTATTCTTTTCCTGAGTTTGTATTTGAGCAATGCAAACATAAAACTCGAATTGCCGTTGCCGGAAGCCATGGAAAAACATCTATTACTTCTATGATTATGCATATGTTGCGTGTAAATAATAAAGAATTTGATTATTTAGTAGGCGCAAAACTAGATGGTTTTGATTTCATGGTAAAAACATCTGAAACTGCACCAATTATGGTCATTGAAGCAGATGAATACCTTACTTCGCCCTTGGATTTACGAAGTAAATTCCTGCATTACCATCCACATATTGCTATTATTTCCGGTATTGCCTGGGATCACATTAATGTATTTCCAACGTTTGATGAATACCTGGAAACCTTCCGGAAATTTATTTTAAGTATACAGGCAAATGGCTATTTAATTTATAATGCGGAAGATGAAGAATTAGTAAGGATGGTAAATGAATTAAAACCAACTATAAATCTGATTCCTTATAAACCATTTGCTTTTAAATCAGTAGATGACGAAAGTATTTTATTGTATGATGAAAAAGAATTTTCAATTAACGTATTTGGTTCGCATAATTTTGCCAATTTAAAATCTGCTTTTGAAGTTGGTAAGATTATTGGATTATCGGAAACACAAATCTTGGAAAGCTTTCAGAGTTTTCAAGGTGCTGCAAAACGACTGGAAAAAATACACGATGACAAAGCAAAGCAACTAACTATTTTCAGAGATTTTGCACATGCACCCAGTAAAGTGAGAGCAACGGTAAAAGCCGTGCGTGAACGTTATGCCAACAGAAAAATAATTGCTGTATTTGAATTACATACCTACAGTTCTTTACAGGAAAACTTTATAGAACACTATGCACATTCGCTGGATGCGGCAGATGTACGTATTTTATTTTTAGATGAAGAAGCCCTGAAGATAAAAAACAAACAAGATTTAGATGAAACGTGGTTAAAAGAACAATTTGCTGATGAAAGTATTTTAGTATTTAAAGATGCAGCTCAACTAAAAGAAAAAATAAATCTTGAAACAAAAGACAACTGCGTAATTTTATTAATGAGTTCAGGTAATTTTGCCGGCATGAGTTTGATATAAATATGACAATTATCAAAATTCAGCTATAAAGAAAAATTGTCATTGCATTTAGAATCATAACAATTGACATTAAAATACATGCAACTTTTTTTTTGCAGAAATAATAAAATATTAAAAAGCGTTAACACATTAACATTTTAACTACCTTTCTGCGTACTTTTGTACTTGTTGATGAGAGATTGCATAATTATAATACCGACCTACAACGAAAAGGAAAACATTGGCAACATCATTCCTTACACGCTGAATCTATCGGATAGGTTTGAAATTTTAATTATTGAAGACGGTTCACCAGATGGCACGGCAGCAATTGTAAAAAGTTTGATGTCGCAATTTCCCGACAGAATTCATATTATTGAACGCACCGGAAAATTAGGTTTAGGCACTGCTTATATTACAGGGTTCAAATGGGCATTAGAAAAAGGTTATTCTTATATCTTTGAAATGGATGCTGACTTTTCACATCCACCGGAAAAGTTACTCGAGTTATTAGATGCCTGCGAAAACAAAGGTGCATATTTGTCTGTTGGTTCTCGTTATATAAAAGGCGGCAGCGTTGTTAACTGGCCATTCGACAGGTTATTTTTATCGTGGTTTGCTTCAAAATATGTACGTCTGGTAACTGGTATGCGAATAAAAGATACTACAGCCGGATTTGTTTGTTACAGAAATGCAACCTTACAAAAGATTGATTTTGATAAAATAAAATTTGTAGGTTATGCTTTCCAGATAGAAATGAAATTTGCTGTTTGGTTGACAGAAGTAAAAGTGATAGAAGTTCCTATTGTTTTTAAAGACAGAGAAGCAGGCACTTCTAAAATGAGTGGCAGCATCATTAAAGAAGCTGTTTTAGGTGTATTACAAATGAAAATACAGGCATTTAAAAACAAGTATTTTTATTTACC